>CANGBH010000067.1 GCA_947451935.1 Chitinophagaceae bacterium | reverse complement strand
TAAACATTTGTTTCATTAATTACGTTGTTATACTTTCACGCCCAATTCGTATCAAATGATTATAGTTATTTTTTTAGTGGCACATTGGTATCTGTCGTTGTTTGGCCAAACATTCTTTTTACATCGTTATTCTGCCCATAAAATGTTTACCATGTCTCCTTTTTGGGAGAAAACATGGTATCTCTATTCCTGGATTACACAAGGAACATCATACTTGAATGCGCGTGCATATGCAATACTTCATCGTATGCACCATGCCTATAGCGACACTGAAAAAGATCCACATACACCCCATTTTTTTAAAGAGGCATTTACCATGATGATGCATACTCGGAAAGTATACAATGGTGTTCTTCATGGAACGTTGGAAGTAGAGCCTAAATTTGATAAGAACTGTCCCATTTATCCTAAAATTGATAAGATAGCGGACAATTGGTTTACCCGTTTGGGATTTGCAGGGTTATACATAACATTTTATGTTCTTT
Source organism: Chitinophagaceae bacterium (assembly GCA_947451935.1). GTDB lineage: Bacteria > Bacteroidota > Bacteroidia > Chitinophagales > Chitinophagaceae > Pollutibacter. The sequence goes on along the minus strand of CANGBH010000067.1, from coordinate 8,887 downwards.
TTGCTACACATTGGTGGATGTTCTTATTCTTGCCAATTCACTTTCTTATGGGTCCCATTCAGGGCGCTGTGGTGAATTGGGCTGGGCATAAATATGGCTATAGAAATTTTCCAGATGAAAAGGATCATTCAAAAAACACGTTGATATTTGATTTTCTGATGCTTGGAGAGTTATTTCAAAATAACCACCACCACGCAGGTGCTAGACCCAATTTTGCGGCAAAATGGTGGGAGTTTGATCCCGTTTACCCATTTATTAAACTGTTTGACAAGATCGGGATGATTAAGCTAATCCCACTTAAATCCAACGCTTAATATTACAACGTTTTCTGTTTTTCTCCCTCGATAAAAGGATAGTTTATGCTATTTTAGCAGTCTATTCATTTTATCTACTCTTCTATGCTGAAACTGAACAGGACGAATCTTTCCACAATAAGCTCAAATCCTTCACTTGCTTTTCCAACAGCGGAACAGCTGGTGTATCCAGAAAAAATCATTCAATTTGGAACCGGCGTATTGTTAAGGGGATTGCCTGACTTTTATGTTGATGAAGCAAACAGATCGGGTCAATTCAAAGGCCGGATAGTTGTTGTTAAATCTACCTCTAGTGGAGATGCTTCCGCTTTTTCGGAACAAGAAGGATTGTATACAATTTCTATAAAAGGCATTACGAATGGGGAGACTGTAGAGAAATCAGTTATTAATTCCTCCATTAGTAGGGTATTGGTTGCTCAGGATAATTGGGCCGATATTTTGAATTGTGCAGAGAATCTTGAAATAAAAATTGTCATATCGAATACTACCGAAGTGGGCATTGCATATCTAGAAGAGAATATCGGCACTGATGTACCTATTTCTTACCCTGGAAAGTTATTGGCATACTTACTCCATCGATTTACGTTTTTTAAGGGAAACCCAAATGCTGGCTTAGTCATCATACCAACTGAATTGATCCCTCATAATGCTGAGAAACTTCTTGAGATCATCATTCGATTAGCAGAATTCAATAAATGTTCAGATGAGTTTATCGAATGGATTAAATCTGCAAATCATTTTTGTAACTCATTGGTAGATCGAATTGTTCCTGGTATGTTATCCGCAGAACAAAAGTCAATTGCTGAAATATCACTTGGATATAAAGATGATTTAATGATTATGGCAGAGCCATTTAATCTTTGGGCAATAGAATCTGATGCTGAACAGGTGAGGTCTGTCCTTTCCTTTGCCTCTAAATCTCCTGGTTGTTTAGTAGTACCTAGCATCGAAAAATTTAAAGAATTAAAGCTTCGAATACTAAACGGCTCACATACTTTTTCTTGTTCTCTTGCCATTCTTCATGGAAATGATTTAGTGAGAAATTCAATGAGAGATCCATTGATGTCCTCTTTTATAAGCTCATTGATGTTTGATGAAATTGTCCCAGCTTTAGTTTCGTCTTCCATTCCTTATGACGACGCATACGAATTTGCTAAGAATGTGAAAGACCGTTTTTCAAACCCATTCATCGATCATAAATGGTCATCTATATCAGTTCAGATGTCATCAAAAATGAAGATGAGAAATGTGCCACTTATAAAAATGCATTATCAAAAAGCAAATTCAATTCCTCAGCACATGAGTTTAGGATTTGCCGCATTTTTACTGTTTATGCGTTCTGAAAAAAATGAAGCAGGACAATATGTTGGAAAGTATAAGCAATACACATATCAAATCACCGATGATAACGCCAATTATTTTTCGAATCTATGGAATGAAAATCAGCCAGAAGAACTAGTGGCAATGTGTCTGGCAGATCAATCATTTTGGGGAGATGACTTAAGTCAATACGATGGCTTTTCATCAGCTGTTCTGATGCATTTGAATAATTTATTGAATCAAGAATAATTAATTCTGATTTTGGCTAAAAGAAAACATTATTACATCCGTAAGTCGCATCGCTATCTTGGAGTTCTACTCGGAATACAGTTCCTATTGTGGACAGTTGGCGGACTTTATTTCAGCTGGAGTAATATGCATGAAATTCACGGGGATAATCAAAGACGCCAACCTCCACTCTTATCAGGATCTATTCAATTGGTTTCTCCTACATCAGTACTAGACTCAATCAGAAAAACACATAGTGTTGATTCTTTGGTTTCCATTCAATTGATAGATATTCTTGGGAAACCGTTTTATCAAATAAAGTGCATGGAGTCTATGGGATCTTTTCATCACGCTTCTGACAAATTGATGTTAATGAATCATCTAGCTGATGCCTCAAGCGGATCAGTCCGTCCTCCGCTTACTAAGGCAGAAGCTATTCTTGTTGCTCAACGTTATTTCAATGGCTCTTCAGAAGTTAAACAAGTCGACTACTTACTCAATACAAATGGTCATCATGAATACCGCGAGAATCCTCTTCCTGCCTACGCGGTAACATTTGATGATCAAACTAATACTACAGTTTATGTTGCCTCTGAATTAGGAACTGTCCAAAAATTTAGAAATAACGGGTGGCGAGTTTTCGACTTCCTATGGATGCTTCACACGATGGATTATAAAGGCAGGGATTATTTAGCGAATGTGTTGTTGAGAACATTTTCGATCGTTGGACTAGTCACAGTTATAAGTGGCTTCGCTTTATTTTTTGTAAGCTTCAAAGGGTTCAGAAAATAACTGTTGTGTGAAAATCACACTTTAGTTTTCCTCAATATGTAGTGCGTGGTACAAGCGATGAATAGCAGGGGCTAAAATGATTCCAATGTTAGTAATGAATACGATGCCGCTGAACAAGGCATAAAAACTGCTGAATAGTTTCCCGGATATTGTCTTGATTTCAATTACAGGTCCCATGCCGCTTAGGATCATGGATGCATTGTGTAAGGCATCAATCCATTCTGCCGGTGCTAGGTAATGATATCCTATCACTCCAATGAGCAGGCAAATACAAAGTATGATGGATGATATCGTGAAATTCCACATCATCCGTTTGTAAAAAACCTTACTGCTCGCTAATGCTTGTTTTTTACTTTCGTAGCTAACAATATTCTTGATGGAAGGTGTATTCATTAGATGAAATTATCAAAGAATTTTCACTCTATCTATCATCTGCTTTCTTTATCTTTAAATTCAATCAATTTTTCTTCATATGAAGTCCAATTCACAGAACAGCAGGCGTAAATTTTTACGCAACACAGCAGCCATCGTTGCAGGATTTTCAATTGTACCTCGACATGTTTTAGGGAGAGGTTTTATTCCACCAAGCGATCAACTCACTAAGGGTATTATTGGTGTAGGAGGAATGGGTATGGGGCATATTAATTATGCCGGTACTCGTGTTGTCGCTGTATGTGATGTAGATAAAAATCATCTTCAACATGCTGTGCAAACAATTGGAGGTGGCGTGAAGTCATTTCATGATCACAGAGAGTTAATTGCTTTACCTGAGGTGGATATAGTACATATCGCTACACCGCCTCATTGGCATGGATTGATGTCAATTCATGCTGCTCAAGCAGGTAAAGACATTTGGTGTGAAAAGCCAATGACTAGAACAATTGGTGAAGGAAAACGCGTGGTGGAAGCAGTTAAGCAGTATGGCAATATGTTTCGCCTGAATACCTGGTTTAGGTTTCAGAGTGATTTTTATGGTATGGATACTACTGTTCGACCTATAAAAAAGTTAGTTGAATCTGGATTGCTTGGTTGGCCATTGACGGTAACTATAAGTAAGACGACTGGATTTGACTGGAAATTTTATTGGGTAGGAAAGACTAAGTTGGAAACTCAACCCGTTCCTGCTGAACTTGATTATGATCGTTGGCTTGGCCCAGCTCCATTTAAACCATATAATGAGCACCGAGTGCATCAAACATTCAGAGGTTATTGGGATTATGATGGGGGTGGTTTGGGTGATATGGGACAGCATTATATTGATCCCGTTCAGTATTTTCTTGGGAAAGATAATACAAGTCCTGTCTCAGTTGAAGTAGACGCCGAACAGCAACATCCAGATGCTTGTGGTACATTTAGAAAGCTAACTTTTACCTATGAAGACGGTTGTAAAATTATTTTAGATGGGGAAGCCAAGGAGCCCAATGTGCCATATATTGAAGGGCCTCATGGAAAATTATTTGCTGGTTTCGAATCTGATATACCAAAGCTCAAGGAGAAATTAGCCATGATGCCAGATCCTGAACCACAGGTAACAGATTTCTTAGAATCTGTTAAATATAGAACCCCATTTGCCTTGAATGAGTCTAATGGATTTAGGTCTTGCACCATCATTAACATGGGTAAAATCGCATTACAACTCGGAAGGTCATTGAAGTTTGACCCAGTTGCCCTGTCATTCATAAATGATGATGAAGCAAATAGAATGATCAATCCACCTATGCGTTCACCTTGGAATATCTAACATTACAAACCAATTTCATGAAAAAAATAGTTTCGATTCTTTTTATAGTTTCTATTTCTATATCGCATCTTTTCGCGCAATCTGATTTGGTTGCTAAAACTATTGAGGCCTTTCCCTACCAGCAGTCAAGTGCAGTAAGTGCATTGTTGATGAGCATGGAGAATTGGAGTGCGAAAGAGTGGAAGTCATTAATCAAAATGCTTAACGATGACTCCCTGAAAATTAATTCAACCTATGCGTTAAATGCATTTGTTAATCAAGTTGCTAAGGATCCAGCCAAAGCAAAGACTACTGCCACTTTTTTAGTAGGGGGACTTTCTTCTGCAAAAACCTATTATGCAAAGCAATTTATCATTCAGCGACTAGGTTTATTAGGTGATGATGTTGCTGTAAAACCACTCACTGGATTACTTGCTAATGATATGTATGCAGGCGATGCCGCTAGGTCGTTAGCTACGTTGAAAACTGCTGATGCAATCGAGGCGTTAAAAAATGCATTGGCTAAAACGAATGAAAATACAAAAAGACATATCGAAGCTGCATTGGAGAATGTAAACAGGCCCGTTACAAGTTTAAGGTCAGATTCATCTCTAAATCCTGTATTTGAAAATCCCGTTCAGCATTTGTTAAACTTGCAAGATCGAATGGATGCAGCGAAGAATCCCGTTCAAAAACGAAGTATTCTTGCAGAGGCTGAATCTATTCCTGGCTATGGTGCATTTATGTTTGTGAGCAAGTCACTAAATGATCCAGCCGTGAATAAATCAGCAGCATTGATTGCGGCTCGACAAGCATTAAGAGATCCTAAAATTCGAGGATGGGAAGTTATTGCTGCATTAGAAAAAGCAGTGAAGTTAATTGATGGGGAAGATAGTGCGTTGATCGTTTCAAAACTTGCACCATATGTAGAAGCAATGCCTTACGACAATGGATTTGTTTCTTTATTTAATGGCAAGGATTTATCTGGATGGAAAGCATTGGTTGGTAATCCAATTAGTAGGTCCAAAATGTCAGAAAAGGAACTTCAAGATGCCCAACAAAAAGCGAATGAAGCCACATCGGGAGATTGGATTGTGAAAGATGGATTGTTAGTATTTACAGGTCACGGAGATAACTTGGCTACCACTAAGCAATATGGTGATTTTGAACTATTTGTTGATTGGAAAATTACTGAGAAAGGTGATGCCGGTATTTACTTGCGTGGTACGCCTCAAGTTCAAATATGGGATACGAGTAGAGTAGAGGTAGGTGCTCAAGTGGGTTCAGGCGGCTTGTATAATAATCAAAAGAATGAACGAATTCCTTTGGTGGTTGCCGATAATAAAATTGGTGAGTGGAATACCTTTCACATTATTATGATTGGTGATAAAGTGACGGTCTACTTAAATGGAAAGTTGGTTGTTAATAATGTAGTGCTTGAAAACTATTGGGATCACAATCTCCCAATTTTTGTTAAAGAACAAATTGAATTGCAAGCTCATGGTACATATGTAGCTTATCGCAATATTTATTTGAGAGAGATTGCAAGTGATTATACCATTGCTCCCTCTGATGAAGAAAAAAAGCAAGGATTTATTTCTCTTTTTGATGGCAGTAATCTAGATCAGTGGGTAGGAAATAAAACGGGCTATGTTATTGAAGAGGGGGCCATCGTATCTCATCCTGAAAAAGAAGACCACAATAATATCTATACAAAAGATGAATTTGCGAATTTCGAATACCGATTCGAGTTCCAATTAACTCCATCCGCAAATAACGGATTAGGTATTCGTGCGCCTTTAGAAGGAGATGCTGCCTATGTTGGAATGGAATTACAAATTTTGGATAACGAAGCTGAAGTGTATAAAAACCTTAATCCATACCAATACCATGGCTCTGTTTACGGAGTTATTCCATCAAAAAGAGGATACCTTAAGCCAGTTGGAGAATGGAACCAAGAGGAAGTAATTGCTAATGGTTCTAAGATTAAAGTCACGTTAAACGGACAGGTAATTTTGAATGGAGATATAAAAGAAGCATCTAAGAATGGTACGGCCGATCATAACAACCATCCAGGGTTACTAAATAAGACTGGACATATTGGATTTCTAGGCCATGGTGATGTAGTGCGTTTCAGAAACATTCGCATCAAGAAATTAAAATAACTTCATTGAGTGAAGATTGGCAATCTAAATAAGAGCCAATCTTCACTGAATTTTATTTTTCTCCCCTTAACATTATTTGTAGTTCCTTCAGCTGAGTCTCTTCGATGGCAGAAGGTGCGTCTAGCATCACATCCCTTCCTGAATTATTCTTTGGGAACGCAATGAAGTCGCGTATACTTTCGCTACCACCTAATATTGAGCAAAGTCTATCAAATCCAAATGCAATGCCACCATGCGGTGGTGCGCCATATTCAAATGCACCAAGCAAGAATCCAAATTTATGGACTGACTCTTCTTCAGACATTCCAAGGGCAGCAAACATTTTTTCTTGCAGCTCTCGTTGATAAATTCTTATTGAACCTCCGCCAATTTCATTGCCATTTAAGACCATGTCATATGCATTTGCTTTGATCTGAGCATATGGGTGTGCAAGGTAATTGCTAGCATCTTCGATAACTGGGTTGTTCTCAATCATCGTTTTAATTTGATCAGGCTTTGGTGAAGTAAAAGGATGATGACGAGCTACCCAACGGTTATCATCTTCACTGTATTCGAATAAGGGGAAGTCTAATACCCACAGTAATTTAAATTCATCTTTTTTTCTCAATCCAAGTTGCTCACCTAATTCTAATCTAAGTTCAGATGTAGCTTTTCTTGTTCTTTCTTCAGTGCCTGCTAAAATCATAATGATATCGCCTTTCTGCGCACCTGATGCATCAGCAATTAGTTTTAGACGTTCCTCTGAATAAAACTTATCGATGCTGCTCTTTAGCGATCCATCTTCATTGAATCTGATATAGGCAAGACCCTTCATTCCAATTTGAGGTCGCTTAACCCATTCTGTTAACTCATCAAGTTGTTTTCTTGTATACGCCGCTCCACCAGGAACAGCAATAGCCAATACTGTTTCTGCACTATCAAAGACGACAAAATTTGCGTCGGCAATGAGTGTTGCATGGTCTTCTTTTTCTGTGAAAACTGTTGTTGGTTTTTTTAGTGTACAAATTTTCATACCAAACCGAATGTCTGGTTTGTCGTTTCCGTATTGCCACATGGCATTTTCCCAGCTCATTCGTTCAACTGCATCAGTGTATTGAATTCCCTTGACATCGAGGAAAATTCGTTTGATGAGTTCTTCGAACATATTTAAAATATCTTCTTGTTCTACGAAAGACATTTCACAATCAATTTGCGTGAACTCAGGTTGTCTATCTGCTCTTAAATCTTCATCGCGGAAGCACTTTACAATTTGATAGTATCGGTCGTAACCGCTTACCATCAACAACTGCTTGAATGTTTGCGGTGATTGTGGAAGTGCGTAAAATTGACCTTGATTCATGCGGGATGGTACAACGAAATCTCTAGCTCCTTCTGGTGTTGATTTAATCAAGAAAGGAGTCTCGATGTCCATGAAATGTTTTTCATGGAGGTAGTTTCTGGCAGAGCGGTTGACAGCATACCTAAGTTCCAGGTTCTTTTTAACGGCATTCCTTCTTAAATCAAGAAAACGATATTTCATTCTTATATCATCTCCGCCATCCGTATCATCTTGTATAGTAAAGGGTGGTACAGCTGATTTATTTAAGATGGCGAACTCAGTAACTTCGATTTCAATTTCTCCGGTGTCAATGACTGTATTCTTGTTGCTTCTTTCTCTTACAGTCCCTTTTATCTGCAATACAAATTCTCTTCCTAGGGGTTGTTCACTCAATTGGTTGTTAAGGTGTTCATTGAAAACAAGCTGAGTAATGCCATAACGGTCACGGAGATCAACAAATGTAATTGCTCCAAACTTCCGAACTGTTTGAACCCAGCCAGCTAATGTAACGTGTTTGGCAGCATCTTGCAGCCTCAATTCTCCGCATGTATGTGATCTGAACATATAACTATATTTGTTGGATATACTGATTTAAGGGCTACAAAGATAGCTCAAGCAAGGCACTTAATCGACAAGATTACCCTTGTTCTGATGGGTTGATATCCAACTCTTTTGATTGTATGACCTCATTGGTTTGTTGCATAACTTTCTCTTGAAAGCCAGGCTTATTCATTAAAAAAAGGTAATAATACCCTAGAATCAAGAGTCCAATAGCAAAGGGGATAAGTGAAAATTGCCTTAATCCATATGGACCAATCAGGTTTTCTTCCAAATGAAAGAATTCACCTGTCATCCAGGTGCAGTTAGCGAGTATCCAAATATCAACTGCTAAATTGTGAAAGAATTCGCTTGTTATTTTTCTAGTTTGATATGTAATAAGTATGGCTACGGTCATTGTTGGAATGATCATAAGCATACCAGGGATTCTGAGGTTAAGTGCCCAGCATGCATCCTTAATGAGCCATAAAAC
>CANGBH010000066.1 GCA_947451935.1 Chitinophagaceae bacterium | reverse complement strand
ATTTTTTTATTCATTTAGATAAAAAAACAAATATCATACCATTTCAACATGAACTTAGTAATGATAAAATAAAATTCATTAAAAATAGAGTTCGGACAAACCGCGGAGAGTTTAGCCTAGTGCAAGCAACAATAAATAGTCTTGAAGAAATAACAAAAAAAGATAGCTACGATTACATCAATTTTATTTCAGGACAAGATTTGCCTTTGATATCAGGAAAGCAGTTTGTTGAGTTCATTTCAAACAATAAAGGAACAGAATTTATCTGCGCTAAGCCATATGAAGCAACGGATATCTGGTGGAAAAAGAATGAGCCCCGCTTGTTTGAGTACAATTTACAAAACTGGAAGATTCCCGGAAAATACACAATACAGAAGATCATAAATGCTATTCTTCCTAAACGAATGTTCCCCGATGGCTATACACTAACAGGAAACTCACAATGGTTTTGTATAACTACTACCTGTGCTAAATATATTTTAAAATCAACCCATAAAAACTCCCCTATTGTCAATTACTTCAACTACGTATGGGGTGCAGATGAATTCTTTTTTTCAACGATAGTATACAATTCCTCATTCAAAGAAAAGATAAAAGAAAATCTACACTTTGTGAAATGGGATAATGAAATAGATGGTCATCCAGAAACACTAGAGGCGAAGGATTTCAACGTAATAATTAATTCAGGAAAAATATTTGCTCGGAAATTTGACAAGTCCCATGATGAAAAGATAATTCGATTGATAGAACAACGAATTGAAGAAAACAAGGCATTATAATAAATAATTCGGCCTAACTATTTCATTAATTATTTTAGCAACATATTCTGCTTCACTCTCTTTCAAATCATAGAATAATGGTAAACAAATTATCCTAGAAGACAAATCACGTGAAATAGGACAATGCTGCCCTTCAACATAATTTAATGTGTCAAGTGATGGGGAAAAATATCTGCGCGGGAAAATATCCTTTTTATTTAATGCATTCACTACATCTATCATTACTTTTTGACTATCTAATACAATCGGATAATAACTGAAGTTGTACGTAGTGCTAGAATTGATCTCCTGAGTTCTTATCCCATTATCGTCAAGTAAGCTAGAATATAATTTGCTAATATTTTTTCGCGTTTCAAGAATAGATGACATATGAGGCAAAACGCTCAATCCCATTGCAGCATGAAACTCACTATTTTTAGCATTGATCCCAACCATTTCGAATTCTTCTGGTGTTTTATGACCAAAATTTCTGTAATAGGACATTCGTTTTAATAATTCAAGATCAGATGTAAAAACACCCCCACCCTCAATAGTGTGAAATAGTTTTGTGGCATGGAAACTAGTTGTACTGATGTCACCATAATGGTAAATTGATCTTCCTTTATATTCAGTTCCAAAGCAATGAGCTGCATCATATATAACCTTGAGGTTATGCTTTGCGGCAATCTCTTGAATAGCATCAATATCACATGGATTTCCAAATACATGCGTAGCCAAAATACCTGTAGTTTCTGGGGTGATAGCCGCCTCTATTTTAGCAGGATCTATATTAAAGGTATTTGCATCTATATCAACAAACACTGGTCGGCACCCTTCCCATACAATAGATGAGGTTGTAGCAACATAAGAAAATGGAGTAGTTATGATTTCTCCTTTTAACGAGAGTGCCTTAATGGCTATTTGTATTGCTATTGTTCCATTATTTAAATATAACATTTCAGGAACCCCTAAATATTCTTTTAACTTAAGTTCTAATTCTCTAACCAAGGGCCCGTTATTGGTTAACCAATTTCTACTCCAAATGCCATTCAAGAAGTCAATATATTCTTCTTGAGGAGGTAAAAAAGGCTTGGTTACATTAATCATTATTTCGACTTTTCATTAAAACTGAACAATAAAGGTATTTTTTTTAGCTTATCATACCCAATTACGATTTTGAAAAATAGCATTGCGCTATACCAAATCACTTTAAAATTGGTATGCAACTTTAACGATTTAATGGCTTGATTTATTGCAGACCTAACATCATGGTACTCATGATATATATTATGTGCCCATTGGGCGTGATTCTCAGCAACTTTAATTTTAGCTTTATGAACAACCTTATCTCTCCTTTCAGCAGGAATGAATTCACTAAGTATCGATAAACACTCTAATGTATTTTCAAAATTTTTACCAGAACGCATGTTACTAGCGGTGGAATTCCCATCAATTCGACGATAACGAGCAAGAACCTTTGGTGAATATGCTACTTGAAAATAGGCAGCTATTTTCACCCACATGATCCAATCTTGCGCAAATAATGAGCCGTAGAAGCTTCCAACTTTTTCATAGGTACTTCGTTTCACTACCTTAGAGCAAAATTGCAACCGCTGATTTTCTGCAATAGTATCTAACCAATTTTCTAAAATTCCTCTTTGGTTAGAAACAGGAGTATTATCCCAAAGCTTTTTACCATTCTTATCAATATATTCAAATTCAGTAAATGCAGCACCAATTGTTGGGTAATCATTAAACAGCGACAAAATTTCATCATAAAACCCCTCCATAACCTCATCATCTCCATGAAGCATATGAATATAGTGACCTTTAGATAGATTTATGCATGCTTCAAAATTGCGAAGCAATCCAATATTTTCTTTATGCCGATGATAACGTATTCTACCTTTTCCAACTTGCTCTACAAACACTGCAACATCACCATCTGTGCTGCAATCATCCACCACTATAATTTCCATCTTATCTATACCGGGGTCCTGTATCAACACTGATCTTAATGTTGACTCCAAATACTCTAGACTATTATATAATGGAACCACAACTGACCATATTGGCCTTTCAACCCCATCAGCTAATGGAGCAATAAAAGGTGCTGTTCGTGGCACACGCATCTCAGATGAATTACTTACTTGCATTTCTAAAACAATTAAAACACATTTAACTACTATTAATCTTATTAACGCTTCTTAAAAAGTTGATACGCCTTATTTCCCATTACGAAAATTGGAGTTTCTCCAATTGGAAGAACCGCCTTACCTCCTACCACTTTTACATTGGCAATCTTCATGAGATTAGCACCAGCTTTAGGAGTGAATACTATAGCCTCATCTTCACCATTTAGACTAAGTTGATATTCTCCTGTTGCACCTACTTCATCAGGTATATACACACAATACATGGAACCAAAAATCGGATGTGTATATTCATCAACTATTGGACTAGCATTCAGTGATCTAACATAGTGATAATCCCCAAAATTATTCAGTGACTGCATGATGAAATCAGCCGCTGGTCTGCGAGAGTTATTGCCACTAATCAACCCTGATGTGCCGTACAAATTTCCAGAATTTGATGCATCATCATGAAGTTCATAAAAAAATACTTTTTGAATACCGTTACGAGAATACATTAATGAAGTTCGTAAAATCCAATCCGCTTGTGTTTCTAGTATCGATTTATTCTTAATGGCAATGGCTTTATTTGGGCTACCGGGATTGATATCATAACCCGCTTCAGTAACCCAGACCGGCATATCATTGGCATACAAATGAGCTGCATTAACAAATGATTTAGCCACAGCATCTCCACTATAGTCAGGTATGTCTTTTTCTGGTGAAACGCCTCGTTTCATATCTCCGTCATTTGTATACAAATGATAATTTATTATATCCCAACATAAATTCACCGATCCATCAGGGTTATAACCTCTGAATTCTTTACACCAGTCAATCATTCCTCTGAAATAAGCTGTATTGGCAAGCGCAACACCCGCCATAACTACTTTCATATTTTTGTCGGCATTTTTTACACCCACTCCTGGCCCCATAGTATTTAAGTGCCCATCATAAAAAGCAGATAAATTTGCAGCATACTCTCTGGCAGTTTGGTACGCTTGACGACCTTTCCACCATTTATCACGTTCGTTTTCACATTCAATGTAATTAATTAGACCTAATCCAACTTTTATAGAATTAACCCCATCGCCAGTCCACCTAGGCACATCATTTACACTCAATGAAGAACGATCAACAATTGGATTAGTACCATAACGGGCAGCAAATTGGTATGCGACTTTTGCTTGATCAATATATGATTTGGGATCCGAAAGATCTTTATTATATGGCAAAGGATTATTTTCATTATTTCGAAGATTTTCAGGATAAGTAGCCCTCATCCATGATGGTATTGTTTTCAAACAGGCAAGCACCTCAATACCATTCAATTTACATGTTTCATATATAGCATCATAATTCCATCCCCCATCACGTGTTGGGTTAAATGTATACTTCCCCTTTTCGCTCTCCAATTTTTGCCAATCTAAATAATGCCTAACACCACCAAAATTTTTGATAGCAGAAAAGCGGCTTGAGTCAATTGAAGATGCCTCAGCTGGATTTTCGAAATCCCATTCAAAAGCATTAATTCCAAAATAAGATTTTAAAGGTGCATGATTCAAATGAATAGATGAAGGAGCATTAGGCTTTGTATAATTTCCATAAAATTCAATTTCGATTGGAAATACATCTCCTACGGTAATCATTAAGTACATAATATCCCTAACAGGAGAATCTAATTTAAATACAGTTGGCTTATCTGGATATGGCCCAACCCATTTACTAAAATTGCTACCACTAAAAGTGGCAAGCGGAATTCGATTCCATTTTCGGTCTATAGCAAATATTTTCATCGGCACTTTAGAAATGCCAGAGCCTGCCAAAAGACTTATACTGTCAATTGATATTGATTCTCCATTTAGTACTGGGTAGTAGGCATCATAGTATTTAATGATTCTATTTCTTCCTGTATAAATGAGTTGATTTTTTTCTCCATCGAATAACTTCTCTAACCCATCAGATGCATTAGACAGTTGATACCAACGCGTTCCATCAATAGGAATTTTTGTTTTCTCGTTCAAGCTATCAACAGAAGGATGTTGCTGACAAACAGATACAAATGAAAAACATATGATGACTACCAAAAATGGAATAACAATGGTATATCTAGATTTTGATTTCATTTGAAATTTAAGTTAACATGAATTGAATCTAATCATTTAGCATTGGCAATAACTCACCTTGCATATGTTCAGACATTTTAGCAAACTGCTCAACCTTAACAGCTGTAACAGTTTCAATAGCATGATGTGTATGTGAAAAGACTTTTAATGAATTATTAATTTTAAAATAAGCCAGAATCATTAAAATAAATGCATAAGGCAACTTTAAAATAGCATGAATCAATTTTTTATCAACAAATCTAGAGGGGATAGCCAAAAGATAGCTAAAAGCACACAATATGAATAGATAAAAAAAGAGTGGCCCAAAATTGAATAATGGGATAAAATATAAAAAAGATAACAAAAAGGAGAATCCAATAATGAGTACACGAGGTAGTATCAATCGCTGAAATGCTTTATCCAGGAAGTCAGCATTTCTATGAAGCAAAAATTTCTTTATTCCTTCTGATAAAATAGCCGTAAAATTCAAATAATGAGAAGCAACCCATCTTGTTCGTTGATTTAAAAATACTTTTGAATCCTGTACTTTTTCATCATAAACAATCGCATGAGGCTCATAAAGAACTTTCATGTTGTTTTTCATGAAATAGAATTCCAATTCTTTATCCTCAACTGCAGAATGAATATTCTTCATCGCGTCTTTAAATACATCCATCCTAACTGCCATTGCAGAACCTGCGAGTGTACTTGACAACTTTATTGCGGCGTGACCTTTTCTAAAAATATGATTATTAATCTGTTCACTAATCCCATCCAAAACCGCAAAATCTGTATCCGAATTTTTAGCTGTACGATACCCTTGAATCACTTCCTCACTACTTTGCAATCGAACATTCAAATGATGAAGAAAATTTTCCCCCATAACATTGTCAATGTCTAATACAACTGCATAATCAAAGGTATTATCAGGCAATACCGATAAGGCTTTGTTCAGGGCCTTTGCTTTGGTGCTTTCATCAAATGAAACAGGTAGAACACTAATTGGCCATGAAAGTAATTTCTCAATTGTTTCTGGCTTTAAAGAATCAGCAATTACAAATAATTTAAATTTATCGCTTGGATAATTTTGGTCAATATTTTTTGGAACAGAATCAAGTATTACTTGATCATTTTTATACGATGGAACAATCAACACAAATCGATTGAGGATTATTCGTTTTCCAGTTGGGGGCTTTTGTCTTTTATAAAACAAACCACAAATAGAGAAAAAGCTCACATACAAAACATTAAAGCTCATCCACAGTAGGACAACAAATTCGATACTATGTATTAAAAAACTAAACATATATTATTTTCTGCATCACGGATTAACGATTCATTCTTACTTACTAAACATAGAACATAAGAGATATTATCATCGCTTGTCCGAAAGGCTTTTGCGATTTTTTAATTAAACGTAATAGATTTATTAAAATGCCAAAAAATTCCTCTCCAAAAAGACCTTAAATGTTTTCCTTGTCCACGCACTATATATACTAGGGAATTCTTAGGTATTGTAAGCAACGTAAAGTAAATAAGAAATAGTCCAAAATACAAGTTTGGAACATTACGTTTCATGAATAAAATTCGATTCTTCGTGAGATAGTAGGTTTTAAATGGACTGTTTTTGCCAGTAGAGACTGATTCTTTATGATATATAAGTGATTTAGGCTGATAATAAATTTTATACCCTAGTCGCTTAACCTGTTCGCACCAATCAAATTCTTCATAATAGAATATAAATTCTTCTGGCAACCCTCCTATTTTTTCAATAATTTTTCTAGGTAACAACATAGCACCTCCATGAGCAAAGTGCGTAACAGAAAGAGTATTAAATTGGCCAATATCTTTCTGATGACTACCAACCATTGCATTACGACCAGTAAGCATGTTCATTCTGTGGTAACCAGCATATTCGATTGTACCTTTTTCAAAAAAATAATGAAACTTCGGACTAACGATACCGGCATCAGGGAAATCTTCAAATACTTCTAGCAATCCCTCTAATAGTCCTGCAGTAAACTCAGTATCATTATTCACGATCAACAAATAATCACCCTTCGCTTCTTTAATACCAACATTGTTCCCTCCAGTAAAGCCCATGTTCGAAGAATTTCTAATAATTCTCAAATCTGGTCGAATGGCTAAAAAATGATTAGTGGGGTCAATTTCTGATGCATTATCAACAATGATAATTTCTAGATTAGGGTAGGAACAATAATCATTTATAGATCGGAGAAAATCCGAGGTTACATCGATCGTGTTCCAATTCAATGAAATGATGGAAATTAAAGGAAACGTTTCCCTTTCTACACTACTCATTTTAAGCACTTTAGGTAAAATTACTTCAAAAATTGGTGATACTTATCTAATGGATTAATTATCAACATTTTGAAATAGCGCTGAAGGAGTCTTGAGTATAATTTTTAGATCACTGAAAAAATTAGATTTCCTAGCATATACAATATCTAAGTCGACCCTCTCTTCTGCTGTCATATTAGGTTTGCTTTTCTTACTTATCTGCCATAACCCGGTAATACCTGCTGGGGCAAGGAATCGTTCTACATAATCATTGGTTACTAATGTTTCTGCTTCTTTCAATGGCAATGGTCGATTTCCTACCAACGACATATCTCCAATTAATACATTCAGCATTTGCGGAACTTCATCAAGGCTTGTTTTTCGTAAAAACTTACCTACACGAGTTACTCTTGGATCGTTTTGTATTTTAAGAAAACTGATTCCCTTATCGTTAGAGGAATACTGATTGAGATGAAAAATTTCATCAGTCATAGAATCAGCATCCAATACCATTGTTCTAAATTTATAAAACTTGAATATCTTATAGTTTTTGCCAGCACGTAGTGACTTAAAAAAGATAGGGCCCTTGGAATCTATTTTTATTGCAATGGCAATTATAACAAAAATAGGGAGACAGAATACTAAAATAGCAAGTGCAAAAACAATATCAAGTATTCTTTTTACCAATTGGCCACTCTTCATAAATTCAGTAGCCTTTTCAATATTATCCATGCGCTTGAAATATGGTGCAGGAGGATAATTTTTAACCTTTTTTAAGAAGGCCACTTTTTTGTACAATTTATCTCCAATGCTATACACATCCATGATTTCATCTACTAAGTCAGTCGACTTCAATAGGTTTAATCCTTCTGATGTAAGAATTTTTGCATTATAAATTAATGGAATTGACATAAACTTCGGACGAGCCTTTAAAAAGGCGACAAAAGAATGTAACGAAGTTAAATTGAGTGGCACATCAATAATTATAGAATCAGGTAGTTGGAGATGTTGATCAATTATTGAATCAATTAACTCTTCTGCCTGTTCAAAATCGCCAGTAAGCTTGTGAGAACTGCTTGAACTTTTATGTCCAATTTCTTGTTGTATGTTATGTCCAATAAAAATATATTCAAGTGGCGTCAAGTCCTGTTGGGGAGACTGAACCCGTGAACTGATCGGAATTGGTGATTGTGAATAGTTCATTGTGGTAGGTGGTGTTTAGGTTATGCTTTTAAATTGATTGAAACTGAGGCACATTTAAAATATTTTTTATCCTGTTACTCAGTTCAAGAGGACTAAATGGCTTTTTAAAAAATCCATTTATTGTCAAATCCGAAAAGGTTTCTTTCATCACATCAATATCCTTGCTGGATAAAACAATGATTGGCATTTGGTAGAGCAGACTAGAATTTACATTTTCAATAAATTCATATCCATCTTCTTCAAACAAATCAGTATCAATAATAATCAGACTAATATCATTGTTGGACCTCATGAATTTAATTCCAACTATGGGATCTGAAACTATTGTTACATAGTAATCATTGCCGAGTACACTTTTTAAGATGTAATTAAACGGTCTATTGCCATTAATGCTTAAAATTGACCTTTTCATAAACGTAGGGTGTAAGGATTAAAATCAACAATTCAGCGAACGCTTTTTAAGACGTTTTGCGCTTACATGAACGACTTTTCCTAGGATGTTGAAAAAGGTTTTTTCGAGGAGAATTGGAAGGAATGGAGGCTGTTCAGAGGATTGGAAACCAAAATTAACATTATAAATTTTGGGATGTCGTAAAACTAATTTCTAAAAAACTAAAATGCAAGTTTTAAATCCTATTTCTTTGAGAATCATACTGATAGGCAAAGCACATTTTATTAACAGTTTATTGTGGAAATAATAATGGACGAAAAGGTTGCTAAAAAAATAATTCTATCTATTTGAATTTCAACCACTTAGATGTAAACTGTTCATGTATTATTGAAAAATTATATATGTTTAACACATCTAAAAATAATGTCCCCTTTTGAAAATGCAGGCTAATTCAACGCAGTTAAATAGCCTATCAAGTTGGCTAAATCCACATTCGATAATCCCATAGATGCTGCTGAAGGCATTATAGATTTTGACTGCTTTTCACGCTTAGTGATGTCATTTTTTTGAATGGTATGTTTAACCCCTACAACATCTTTAATCACTATTGATTTATTATCTGCTAATAAAAAGCCGTAGAATGTATCTCCTTCTTT
>CANGBH010000065.1 GCA_947451935.1 Chitinophagaceae bacterium | reverse complement strand
GATTATTATATGCGCAATATTACCTGTTGCAATTGGACTATTGCTCATACTCGCAGGGCTATCAGAGAAACACCTTTTACTTAATCGTGAAATCGGATTTTCAGAAAAAGAAATCAAAGAAAATGGATTATTTGGAAAGACTATTCAATGGAGGGAATTAAATCAGGTATTAATAAAAGACGATATACTCACCATTGACTTTAAAAACAATAAACTAATACAACAGTATACTGATGATGAAGAGGACGAAGACTATGAGGCAGGAGAAGAAGAATTCAATGCGTATTGCAGAAACCGTATTGGCTTCAAAGAATAGTCTTAATTTTACATATGCCTGAGCTTTTACACTCCCCCTTTTTATTGTATTCAGACGGACAAGGTAATATATTCGAAGACATCACCTTATTTGCTGTAGGCCGTTCCGGTTGGGACGCCATGCCTATTCCTGAGGACAATTGGATTCTATTGCCTGATGGTGGCAATCTATATGAACTGCCAGGAAGAAGGGGTATTGGCATTGATGTGGCCACCGGCGAAATGAGGCTTTGTGAAAAAGGATGGGCCGTTGCTGCATTCATTCCACCCGCCCATACAGGAACATTCATGGCCGCCTATGAAACAGCCCCAGATGCGCCAACACTTCCTTTATTCTGCTATACAGCTGCAGGTTGGTACAAAGAAGAGTTTTACGTAACAGCATTACGCATTGAAAGCGATATCAGACAAGAATGCGCAGGATATGACGCGGTAGAAATCGAAAAAGGTGTTGAGAAATTATTATCAAACTACCCAGACAATCGATTGGTAAATCACTTGGCTGAAAAATGCTGCAGAACCTATACTTGTCCAGCTGCACGAAATTTTTTCATAGGACGATGGGAATGTCCAGTCCCAACCTCCCCAGCATGCAATGCCAATTGCATTGGATGCATTTCATTTCAACCTGAAGAAGAAACAATTATTTCAACACAAGATCGACTTCAATTCAAACCGAGTGCTGAAGAAATAGTAGAATTCACCGTACCCCATCTAGTTTCAGCGCCGTTCCCTCTAATCAGTTTTGGTCAGGGCTGCGAAGGTGAACCACTATTGATGTGGGAAACGATAAAAGAATCAATTAAAGAAATCAGAAAACATACCACAAGGGGCAGTATAAATATCAATACCAATGGCTCTATGCCTAAAGCGGTAAGAGCACTTTGTGAAGCGGGGTTGGATTCAATTCGAGTAAGCACTAATTCTGCCCAAAAGTCATGGTATGAAAACTATTATAGACCGAATAATTATCAATTTGAAGACATTATTGAAAGTCTTCGTGTGATGAATGAATTCGGCAAATGGAGTTCTATTAACTATTTTGTTTTCCCTGGATTAACAGATACTGAATCAGAATATGAAGCGCTTCGTAATCTGATTAAAGAAACCAACTTGAAGATGATTCAGTGGAGAAATTTCAACATCGATCCTGATTGGTATCTTGGTCGCATGAACATCACCGAGCCAGGAGATCCAATCGGTGTAAAAAACCTCATGGAAATGATTCGTGAAGAATTTCCAGATTTGAAATTTGGCTATTTCAATCCACCTATGGAACGGATCAGTGGAAATTTTGAGAAAGATTTTGCACATTAAACAAACCCCATCTCTTTAATATCCACTAACTTTCAGAAAGGAAAACAATCTAGCACCTATGCCTTCTTTTGAGAGTAAAAAAAATGCAATAGCAGCAGGCTACACACTATTAGTGTTAGGAATCCTTGCGTTGCTTTTTTTTATCGTTTCATGGACAACAGCACCTCCAAAGGAAGTAAATCAAGAGGAAGGCTTAGAAGTTAACTTGGGAAATAGCGAAACCGGTCTAGGTGAAATACAACCCCTTTTACCAGATCCGCCTGCTGCAGACCAAGTGGTTGAGCCTACCCCTCCTCCACCTTCAAAAATAGTTGTAGCAGAAAAAGAAATTGAAACCAACGACAAGGATAAAGAAGCTCCTGCAGTGGTTACAATCAAATCAAAAGCTAAAGTAATTCTACCCCCAACCAGTAACCCTGTAACACCACCAAACCCTACCCCGCCTATTGAACCCAGGCCAATTGAAACTCCTCCTTCACCGCCCAAACCTAAAATTTTATATACTGGCCCCAAAAATGATGGCAAAGGAGGAAATAATGCGGATACCTATCAACAAAGCAATGGGCAAGGCATTAGCAGTGGGAAAGGGGATCAAGGCAAACCCAATGGCAATCCAAACTCGGATAGTTATACAGGAAATGGTGGAAATGGGAATGGTGGAATCGCGTCAGTTACAGGTGCGTTGAAGGGAAGAAAAATAATTAAACAACCTTCCTTTGAGGATGATTTTAACGAAAATGCAAAAATTGCTGTTGATATCACAGTTGATAAAAGTGGTAATGTTATCAATGCCAATTTTCAACAGCTGGGTTCAACGACTGCAAATTCAGCAATGAAAGCCATTGCATTAAAAAAAGCACGTCAACTGAAGTTTATAGTAAATGAAAACGGAGCTTCAAATGAAATCGGTACAGTAACCTTTGTATTTAAAATAAAAAACTGATTTCAGATATTAAATAAATAGCGATATTTGCAGTGCAAAAACAATAAAGATGGACAAAAGAATAAATACTCTTATTTTCTTAGTAGCGATTTACTTCACTATCGCTGTAACCATGACACTTTTCAAACCAGTACAGCAGTTCTTCACTGCCTTCCTATTTGGTATCACAGGTGTTGGAATCTTCTTGATGTTCTTCTCCCTTTGGTTGCTTAAGGATAAAGAGTAAAATATACTACAAACTAATTTAGACGTTAGATATTAACTACAATAAGAAAGCCGCCATGTTTAACAAGGCGGCTTTCTTATGCAAAAAACCAAGCGTTATGCTTGGTTTTGAATTATATAGATTTACTAACAATTAGTTGTTATAATGACAGCTTCCATCCATCGCGGTATTCACGCTTAACAAACTGATTGGCTGGATCAAAATTGGTTATCTCCATTTTTTGAGCATCCCACAAGAGTTTCTTTCTTCCTGAATATTTATCCTCTTGCTTCTTTGAATTTTGATTGCGCATCATCCAACTACGAATAGCTAAGTTTCCGATCAAAATACTTTCTGTGAACGGACCAGCAAATTCAAAAGGAGAGCTCGTTTTAGCATTGCCATGTCCAGCAATACACGCATTAACCCATTGCAAATAATGGCCTTCTGGTACTCTAGCTAATGTTTCAGGTGGCAAGTCGGTTTGCTTCATTAATTTGGTTGGCAATAAGCGTGGATTAGCTCCGTAACAATCGGCGAGCAACTTCCCTTTTGAACCAATAAATAACACT
This sequence comes from Chitinophagaceae bacterium, assembly GCA_947451935.1. Taxonomy (GTDB): domain Bacteria; phylum Bacteroidota; class Bacteroidia; order Chitinophagales; family Chitinophagaceae; genus Pollutibacter. The sequence goes on along the minus strand of CANGBH010000065.1, from coordinate 6,393 downwards.
CCTCCATCCCAATTACCAAAGTCTTCATCTGGGAGAAGTTCGTCAGGACGTTCAGGTAATAATCCGCCATCATGCCAAGACACTTTTATTTCTCCTGGCTTACCATCTGTTCTTGGATATGACAAATGAATTATTGAAGAAGGGGGACAACTATCTTGATTCGCTGTATCATCCCACATGGCTTTCCAAATTGACGCTACAGAGCATTCCACTGAAGAAGGATAAAGTATAGGCAGGCAACGGAAAACAGGATCCATGATATGACAAGCCATATCACCTAATGCGCCGGTACCAAATGCCCACCAACCTCTCCAATTGAAAGGAAGGTAAGCTGGATTATAATCAATCATTTTAGCAGGACCTATCCATAGATCCCAATTCAATTCTTTTGGAATATCAAATTGGCCTGTTGGGGTTGGAATACCTTGTGGCCAAACAGGTCTATTCGTCCAACATTTCACTTCCGTTACATCCCCAATCAAGCCTGATGCAACCAATTCTTGCGTTCTTCTAACACCATCCCCTGAACCACCTTGATTACCCATTTGAGTAACTACCTTATATTTTTTAGCCGCTTCTGTTAAGATGCGTGCTTCATAAATATCATGAGTCAACGGCTTCTGAGTATATACGTGTTTACCCAATTGCATAGCAGCAAGTGTCGCCACGGCATGGGTGTTGTCAGGTGTAGAGATAGAGCAAGCGTCTATATTATCTTTCTCTTTATCCAACATCTCCCTGAAATCGTTATAATAATTTGCCTTAGAGAAACGCTTTCTAGATTTAGCAGCGGCACGATCGTCTACATCGGCCATAGCAACTATAGCAACATTTTTACTCTTCGAAAATTCAGATAAATCTCCTTCACCTTTTCCACCTGCACCAATACCGGCAATACGAAGCTTATCACTTGGGGCAACATGCCCCTTGCCTAATACATGGCGTGGAACAATAGTAAACCCTGCAAGTCCTAAAGCACCAGTTTGTATAAACTTTCTACGGGGATAATTTTTAGAAGCCATTTGAAAATAGATTAGGTTAACGATTAACTATACTTTACGCACTCTTTATTTTCTTTTTCACTGTATTCTAGTCCGTATTGTTTCAACACATCATCTGGCACACCATTCCATTGGTTAGGACGATTTCCAACATACCCCAAATCATCATATCCCATCTTAGTTGTATAGAAACCAGTGACTGTCAAATTTCTAATCAAGGTAAAAAATGCAACACCTTGCGCTAATTCTTTTTTTGCTTTTAGTGGATAGGCAATTTCATCAACAATCGCAATTTGTTGCTCACGACTTGAGTCTTTGAATGATTTGTCATTCTTCTTTGAAGCATAGATATCAAGCCAACGCAATCCTCCACGCATAGGTGTTTGATTCTCTGGCATGTCTTTTACTATAAATTCAATAAACTCTGGAACCTTTGCATCTGTAGCACTACCACTCACTTCATCTTTAGGAATGATGATGTCTGCAAGAATGGTAATTGTTGCCATCTCGTGTGGTGTAAAGAACGTAGTAGAAACAGCCTTATCGTATTGTGCAACTTCTTCAGGTTGCCTATCTAACGTAAAGCCATCTGCAACGATTTTGCTAACACCCTCTTTAGTTGTTTCGCCTGGCTTACATCCATCAAGTAATGCTACTCCACCAAGTGTTCCAAGAGCAAGTGCTTTTAACGATTTTCTCCTATCCATGTGATTATGTTTAGTGTTTAATTTTTGTAGAGGAATTAAAAAATTTAAACCCCTTTTATAATTAAATAATATTAGATATTTCCTTTTTTCATTTCATCAATCAAATACTCAGACGCTCTCATTGAAAGTGCAAGAATCGTCCAGGTAATATTTTTATCTGCTTGAGATACAAACACACCGCCATCCACAACAAATAGATTTTTACAATCGTGTGCTTGGTTATGTTTATTTAAAGCAGATTTTTTTGGATCATTACCCATACGAACAGTACCCGCTTCGTGGATAATTTTACCTGGAGTTTCAAGTCCATAATTATTTTCAGGACCATCTTTATCTCCCCACGTAATTACAGCGCCCATCTCATGCATGATTTCCCTGAAGGTTTCTTTCATGTGCTTGGCCTGGTTAATCTCGTGGTCTGTGTATTTTACATCGAATTTTAGGACAGGAATACCATACTTATCTACAACGTTTGGATCAATTTCACACTTGTTGGTTTCAAGAGCGATTGATTCACCCCTACCAGCCATACCCACTTCCGCTCCATAGAAATAGCGCACATCTTCTTTCAATGATTTACCATATCCACCCGCTTCTTTGGTTACTCCATTTACAGGGAATTTACCATTAACATCTTCCATACCCATAGAGAAACCATAAAGTGGCATTGACATACCACCACCATATTCAATATGATATCCTCTAGGGAAATCAAGTTTTTTATTATCACCCCACCATGGAGAATAAACGTGCAGACCACCAACACCATCTTCATTATAGCGCTTTCTTCCTAACAAATCAGGAAGAATACCACCCATAGAAGCACCTGTTGAATCATGTAGGTATTTACCTACTACTCCACTGTTGTTTGCTAATCCATCAGGATATCGCGTCGACTTAGAGTTTAACAATAAACGAGCAGATTCACAAGCACTCGCAGCAAGAATAACAGTACGGCCTTTTACTTGATGTTCAGTTAGATCATATTTGTTTACGTATGAAACGCCTGTAGCTAGTCCTTCACTATTAGTAAGCACCTCACGCGCCATAGCACCAGTAATCATTTCAACATTGCCCGTTTTAATAGCAGGCTTCACCAATACAGAAGATGAAGAAAAATCACCATACACTGTACAACCACGATTACATTGATTACAATAAAAACATTGTCCCCGATCATCATTGATTTTTTGCGTCAAGATGGATAAACGTGATGGTATTACAGGCACCCCAGCTTTCCCAGCTGCTTTTTTAATGAACATCTCATGCAACCTTGGTTTTGGAGGAGGCAAGAAAAATCCATCAGGATCATTCTCAAGTCCCTCGTTTGTTCCAAACACACCAATCAATTTATCTATTCTATCATAGAACGGTTTTACATCTTCATAACCAATTGGCCAATCGTCTCCTAGTCCATCAATACTTCTGCGCTTAAAATCTTTAGGACCGAAACGAAGTGAAATTCTACCCCAATGGTTTGTTCTTCCTCCCACCATACGTGCTCTCCACCAATCCCAATTTGTACCTTCTGCTTTAGTATATGGTTCGCCTTCAATATCCCATCCCCAATAGCTTGCATCAAAATCACCGAATGGTCTAAATTTTGTACTTGCTCCACGACGAGGAGAATCCCAAGCGTTTTTAAGTTGATTTACATTTTTTGCTGGATCAAAGTCAGCACCTGCTTCCAATAAGCACACTTTTAGTCCTTGATTCGCCAGGATATAAGCGGCCATCCCACCTCCAGCACCGGAGCCAACAATAACTACATCATATACCTTGGATTGTTTTTTGATTTCGAAGTCTGGCATAGTATAACTTTTTTCGTCAATTTTAAATGAGATTGAAAATTACGTAAATAATTGATACAGCAGATAAAATGTGTAACTCAATTTAGAGGGGAAACTGGCCAAAAAAGAGACTAGGCTTTTGCCTTGATGAAGTCCGTAATCAGAAACGAAATAAGTCGGCCTAATTGAGAAGAATCAGAGTGCAAATGATCCGCTGCTCCTTCACAAATATGAAGGCTAGCAATAGTGGGGTAATTTCCTGCAAATCGAATATACTGACGTGCTTCAGCTACTGTAATCCCTGATGGATTTTGTCCACTTGAAGGGATATGACTAATGGCATCTAAGTCAAGTTCTAGGGCTATTGGACCCTCGTCCACAAAGGAGAAAGACTGAGCAAGCGATTGCATAAAATTCAGCTTCTCTTCAACATAAATATTTTCATAGCTATAATACACGATGTTGACATTGCTGTATACATCATCCATCATGCTTTGTGGATTTACATTTTCCTGCAAGCCCACAATGGCATACTTACTTAGGTATCCCTCTTCCATAGCATACCGGAAGGCATTTCCGCTATGTCGACCCTCCATAATCCTATACTCAGCTGAAGAGTCAAGATTTATGGCATTGATTGAAGGCTTTGAAATAAGCCCTGACTTATGGTGTGATTTTGCAACTCCCTTGATTAACGGATACGCATTATTATGACCACCCCCAATCACAATTGGAATTTTTCCAGCTGAAATAATTTGCTTCACAAATTCCTCTACTTCTTCATCAATGATATTTGCTACGGCATGACGGCATGCATCTATTCGTTCATCAGAACTAAAGGAATGTTCCTCAATGATTTTTGAAATGGATGAAAAATCAAAATACCCCGCTAACACAATATCATCCCCTTTGCAAAGGTCTGTGCTTTGCATATTTAGAAAGGCCCTGATAAAATGAAACCATGTGTTCTCTGCCCCTTTCGTTCCGTGATTTCCCATAATACCGATGCTCTCGGGAATTCCAAAACATACATATTTACCTGGAATATTAAAATCAAATGATTGCTCCCCTGAAACTGCATCATGAACACTATTTAGGACCTGAACATGTTCTCCCAACTTACTTTCGTATTTCCTCAAGGTTGTTTGCTCGAGTATTTCCTGCTTCGTATAGTAGTGAAAATGAGACATGGTTTTGTTAAGGTAAGGATTTTTGGGAAATTGGCATAATGGGTTGGGGGTTAATCGCTGGACGCTGAGCGCTGGAGGCTTTATGCTTAGCGCTCGTGATTGGGAGTTAAGCAACTCACATCTAGCATCTCACGTCTAACATCTAAGATGAAATCTTTGACCATACTTCCTCCGCAAACCTACCCAGAGAAGGATCGCGGGCACCCATTAATAGCAGGGTTGTACTACCAGTAAAATGAGGGCGGAGGCTTTCAATCAAATCGTTTCGGTTAGCCACAAAAAATGCATTTACCCCAAGTTTCGTTAAGTCCTGGATAAGATCGAGTGCAGAGATATCCTTGACAGCAGTTCCTCCAGCGTAATAGATTTCACTCATCCAAATTTCATCTTGAGGCCTTAAGACGGCTGCGAGTTCTGTAACAAAATCATTGCGAAGAAATTTTGTAGGACCATATCCATGGGGCTGAAACCAAGCAATAAGTTTTTCCGAAATCGGCTGACACGCTTCAATGGAGCGAGCACATTTTACGGGATTATGGGCGAAGTCATCTATTAAGGTTATGCCATTTTTCTTTCCGTAAATCTGATGACGTCTGTAAATACCCTCATAATGCGACAATGCTTCAGAAACAATAGTAAGTTCTATACCTAATGATGATGCTACAGAAATGGCTGCTAATGCATTTTCCATGTTGTGTTTTCCAAGGATATTCAAGCCGAATGAAGTGCCTTGAACAAAAAATGAAATCTTTTCACCTTGCTGTTGAAAATCTTTGGCGGTGATGACACCTGTTGTATCGTTATCATATGAAAAATCAAATGCAGAATCAGCAGTAAGCTGAGCCGACAAAGGATGTGAACGATTCACAATAAACTGGGTAGAGTTATTTTTGAATGTAGCGAACAACTCCATCAATGTATTAATCTCTTGGTGGTCTTTGTCTACATTCAACAACACACCAATCTCAGGATGGTATCGTACAATAGATCCATCGCTTTCATCCGCTTCTAAAATCAACCAATCTCCAGTGCCATATGCGGCATTTCCAATTTTTCCTTCGCGTATTAGTCTTGTTAATCCAGCACCTCCAATAATAGAAGGGTTTAATCCTGCGTAATGTAAGATATCAAACAACATTGCTGTTGTGGTACTTTTCCCTGAGGTTCCACCAATAGCGATAGTCCTTTTTGAAGAAGCAATCATGGCTAGCAGCTCACTTCTTTTTAGGATTTGCTTTCCTAATTTTTTTGCGGCAATAACTTCTGGAACAGAATCTTCAATGGCTGTGGATACCACCACTATATCAGTATTCTCCGAGACGCCAGATCCATCTTGCGGAAAACAGATTATTCCCTCTTTAATTAAGGCCTGTTCGGTTTCATTGTAATTACCTGACACAAACTGTCTGTCAGAACCTGAAACATCGTGTCCATCTGCTTTAAGGTATTGAGCAATAGCACTCATTCCCGTTCCAGCAATGCCAACAAAAAAATAATTTTTTGAAGTAGTAATCATGAATGAATAATAGATGCTAGAGACTAGACGTTAGTGGTTAGAATACGTAGAATCAAGAAACGATTTGTTTAAAGCTTACAAATTCAATTTAATTCAAGTTTCTAAAGTCAACTGGCACAAGCTTGCTCACCCCTTGTTCCTGCATGGTTACACCATAAATGACATCGACAGTAGCCATCGTTGTTTTGT
>CANGBH010000064.1 GCA_947451935.1 Chitinophagaceae bacterium | reverse complement strand
TATTTGGATGCGCGTTGATGGCATCAATAATGTCGATTGGAAATTTTGACGGATAGGCATAATGAAGCCTGATCCAATGAAGCCCTTCTACAGCTGCCAGTTTATTCAACAGTTCAGGAAGCATGCGCTTTTTATAGATGTCTAATCCGTAATAAGTAAGTTCTTGAGCGATGAGCATAATTTCTTTTACGCCTCGTTTCACCAAACGGTTAGCCTCATCTACGAGCTCTTCGATTGTTTTGCTTTTGTGGGCACCGCGCATTAAAGGGATGGCACAAAACGAACAGGTGCGGTTACAGCCCTCGCTGATTTTCATGTAGGCATAATGAGATGGCGTGCTGAGCAATCGCTCTCCGAGCAATTCCGATTTATAATCTGCATTCAATACCGCCAATAGTCCGGGCAATTCCATCGTACCAAAATAGGCATCTACCTCAGGTATTTCGGCCTCTAAGTTTTGCTTATAGCGTTCGCTCAAACAACCCGTTACAAATACTTTGTCGAGTTTGCCTTTTTTCTTCAATTCCACTTGATCCAGGATTGTATTGACACTTTCCTCTTTTGCTTTGTCGATGAATCCGCAGGTATTGATGACTACGATATTATGGTCGAGTTTTTTATTTTCATGCACCACGTCGAAAGCATTGGCTTCCAGTTGTCCGCTCAACACTTCACTATCCACCATATTTTTACTACACCCTAGGGTGATGATGTTGATCTTGTCTTTTTTGATTGTCCTTGTCTTCATTGTTATCGTTTAGCGGTGCAAATAGCCGTTAGGCATTGCCAAATTCTTACTTTAGCTTTTTGCCCCGCAAAGGTAGTCATTCCCTGAACTCAATTATCATTCTGAGAAGTCAACTATCATTCCTCGCTTCGCTCGGAATGACAGTTTTTTTTGGGGGGATGAAGGATTGACGCTGAACACTCTGTGCCTTTGTGCCTTCGTCCCTTTTCTGTATTACACTATTGCCTATTGGCTATTGCCTATTGCCATTTCTGTTATTCCTCGCTTCGCTCGGAATGACAGAAATATTGCGCTCGGAATGACAGTTTTTTTTTGGGGGGGGGATGAAGGATTGACGCTGAACACTCTGTGCCTTTGTGCCTTCGTCCCTTTTCTGTATTACTATTGCCTATTGCCATTTCTGTCATTCCTCGCTTCGCTCGGAATGACAGAAATATTGCGCTCGGAATGACAATCCAATAATTAATAAACCATAAAGAACCTTGATGTTTTTTTTATTCTATTCAATTGATTTTAATTAATCTATCAAAAACCGAACCGGCTTTCATTGCAAAGCAGGCAATTGAAAAAAACCAATGTCAATAGAAAGTATCAAATTAGTAATCTATTTTTTTGAAAAAGCTTGCATTTGCAAAATCTTCGTTTTATGTTTGACAGAATCCACTTTCCTTAGCACTTTATTAGAGGTGAAAAAACCATATTTTTTACCACTAAAAAGTTCAGCAATGAAAACGGTACTCAGATTCCTTCTCTTTTCCTTTTTATTATCCACGACATTTACAGTTACCGCTCAGGTCGGTATTGGCGTTACGCCGGCAAATATTCACCCTTCTGCACAGTTAGATGTAAGTTCTACAAACAAAGGCTTCTTGGCTCCAAGAATGACCAAGGCACAACGGATAGCAATTGCTAGTCCAGCTGCTGGCTTGTTGGTATACCAAACAGATGATCAAGTTAACTTCCCAAAAGGGTTTTATTATTTTAATGGTACTGTCTGGACCGCAATAGGTGGATCAGCTTCTTCATTTGATAGCACATCCTTATCGAACAGAATTAATACAAAGCTTTCCGCATCAGATACTATTTCATTATCAAATAGAATTAATACAAAGCTCTCAAAATCAGATACAATTTTCTTGTCGAATAGGATTAATGCCAAACTTTCAGCGTCAGATACAGTTTCCCTATCAAATAGAATTAATACAAAGCTTTCTGGAACAGACACGGTTTCTTTATCAAATAGAATAAACACAAAGATTTCAGCGTCAGATACAGTTTCCCTATCGAATAGAATCAATACAAAGCTTTCCGCATCAGATACTATTTCATTATCAAATAGAATTAATACTAAACTTTCTGCTTCAGATACAGTTTTCTTATCGAACAGAATTAATACAAAGCTTTCTGCTTTAGATACAGTCTCCCTATCGAATAGAATTAATACTAAACTTTCTGCTTCAGATACAGTCTCGCTATCGAATAGAATTAATACAAAGCTTTCTGGAACAGACACGGTTTCTTTATCAAATAGAATAAACACAAAGATTTCAGCGTCAGATACAGTTTTCTTGTCCAATAGAATCAATACAAAACTAAACATCGCTGATACAGCAAGCATGCTCGATAATCGTTTCGCAAAAGATACGGTGAGCTTGAGCAATAGGATAAATGCTAGTGCACGCACTATTGGAACTTTTAGCAATGTTGGCATTGACAATGGGGCATCAATAATTTCAGGAGTATTGACTCTGGGTGCTGCTACCAATGCAAAGCCAGGTCTTGTTACGGCTTCAGGAACTCAAAATTTTAGTGGAAAAAAACAATTTAATGATTCCCTCATTGCGTTAGGTGGCACAAGGATTGTGGGAGATTTGAAGGTTGGGCAAGTAACCTATCCAAGTAGTAAAGGAACTAGCGGTAACGTCTTAAAGACAGATGCAAACGGGATAGCGAGTTGGTCAGCCCCTGACACTGCATCCTTATCAATCAGAATCAATGCGAACAAGCAGGCGATTCTTGACACTGCACTTAATATCCGAACTGCATTATTGGATTCTTCTTCAGATATCCGAACAGCCCTTGCTAATAGTGGTAACGATATTAAATCTATATTATCGGATACAGCAAGCAACATTAGAATGGCTATGCTGGATAGTGCAGCTCATATTCGATCTGCCTTGGCGGATACCGCAAATAATCTCCGTTCATACGCAGACCTGAAACTAAACATTTCAGATACATCAACGATGCTAGATCCATACTTGAGGAAGGTTGACACTTCATCACTATCAAGCAGGGTTGATCTAAAATTAAATATCTCTGACACAGCAACCATGCTCGATAATCGATTCGCAAAAGACACCGTGAGCTTGAGCAATAGAATTGATGCACTTACGCTATCATCTGACACCACATCATTATCAGACAGAATCAACTTAAAACTAAACATCGCTGATACAGCAACGATGCTCAGCGGATATCTAAAGTGGGTAGACACTGCGAGATTATCAGCTAGAATTGATTCTCTAAGACCAATCTCATCCGGAGATATAGTTTATGGTGGAACAGATGGCATTCCTGCCCTATTAGGAAAAGGTACTGACGGACAAATACTTACGCTTTCAAGTGGATTGCCTACTTGGTCTGACGCAGCCTCCCAATTCGATTCCACAAAATATGTAAAACGCTTTGCTAATCCAATTGCGATTGGAGAAAATGCTGCAGACATTGCTCAAGGCAGTAATGCAGTAGCAATCGGTACTAATGCCGGAAAAACTACACAAAGTGATTATGCCGTTGCAATTGGAACTGGCGCTGGAAATACTACACAAGGTGAAAATGCCATTGCTTTAGGACTCCAGTCTGGAGCTCTTTTCCAAGCTGCCAATGCTGTTTCAATTGGCCGTTTAGCAGCCGTTCTTTCCCAAGGTAACTCTGCTATTGCGATGGGGAACATTGCAGGACAAGACTCACAAGGTGAAAATGCCATTTCGATTGGAAGTGCTGCTGGAAATAAAAACCAAGGTCAAAATGCCCTTGCCCTGGGCAATACGGCTGGATATACTAACCAAGGTCAAAATGCTGTTTCCTTGGGGAATACAGCTGGAAAAACTAACCAAGGTCAGGATGCTATTGCGATTGGGACTCGAGCAGGTGAAACGAATCAGGCAAGTTCCAGTATAATTCTCAATGCTTCAGGAAGTGAGTTAAACTCAGCTAATTCAGGATTTTTTGTGAGGCCTATTACCAACGCGGACAACTCTTCTGGGGGCAAGTACTTATACTATGATGATGTAACGAGTGAAATAAAATATTCATCTTCTCTAATTATTGACACTACATCATTATCAAGCCGAATCAATGCAAAACTTTCTGCAGCTGATACAGCCTCATTGTCAAGTAGAATCAACTTAAAACTAAACATAGCCGATACAGCAAACATGCTCGATAATAGATTTGCAAAAGACACCGTGAGTTTGAGCAATAGAATTGATGCCATAACAACAGGTGTACCTTACACCGGAGCAACAGGTGCCGTTAATTTAGGTGCCTACGATTTATCTGTCAATGGTTTAACAATCGGAAAGGGTGCTGGTGCAGGTGGTTATAACACTGCATTAGGATATGGAACACTTAGAGGAAATCAAGGATCTAACAATACAGGAGTTGGGGCAGAGTCGCAATTTGCAGCGGCAGGGATGACTGGGAATGATAATAGCTCATTAGGATCAGCATCACTTTCCCACAATCAAGTGGGTAGTGCTAATACTGCGATTGGATATTTGTCGTTATTTTATAATAATGGTTCCAATAACACTGCTATTGGAAACAGGTCTTTATTTTCAACAGCATCTGGTAATAATAATACAGCCATTGGAAATGGGGCAGATGTAGGTCAAAATAATCTATCAAATTCTACCGCCATTGGAAATGGTGCAATAGTAAATGCAAGCAACCAAATCAAGTTGGGTAATGCATCAATTGATACGGTATTTACTTCAGGTAAATTAAAATTAAACGAAATCACCTATCCTAATGATAAAGGAACAAACGGATATGTGTTAACCACTGACGGAAATGGAACAGCCAGTTGGACTGAAGTATCTGGTAGTGGAGTACCTTATACAGGTGCAACAGGTGCAGTTAACTTGGGGGCTTATGATTTAAAAGTAAATGGAATAACTGTTGGACTAGGAGGGGCTACTGCTCAATCAAACACAGCTATTGGGTATTTGGCCCAAAGTGCTGCAAATGGCGGACAAGGTCATAACACTGCTATTGGAGCTTATTCATTACAAGCAAATTCTAACGGATATAACAATACAGCAGTAGGCGATCAGGCATTAAATTCATTGACATCTGGTTATGCTAATGCTGCATTTGGCAAGTGGTCTTTGCGCGATTCAAGAGGAGGTACTAAATACAATTCAGGAATCGGTTATGGAGCACTTCAGAATAATACCACAGGCGATTATAACACAGGTTTAGGCTCTGATGCAGGTCTGGCAAATACAACTGGTACCAATAATACTTTTATGGGTTATGCTTCCAATGCTACTAAAGGAGATTTAACCAACGCCACTGCCATTGGTAATGGTGCAATCGTAAATGCAAGCAACCAAATCATGTTGGGCAATACATCTATTGATACGGTATTTACTTCAGGTAAATTAAAATTAAACGAAATCACCTATCCTAATGATAAAGGAACAAACGGATATGTGTTAACCACTGACGGAAATGGAACAGCCAGTTGGGCAGCGGCGGCCTCTGTTGATACATCATCATTATCAAGCAGAATCAATGCAAAACTTGCTGCAGCTGACACAGCGTCTTTGTCAAGTAGAATCAACTTAAAACTAAATATCGCTGATACAGCAAGCATGCTCGATAATAGATTTGCAAAAGACACCGTGAGTTTGAGCAATAGGATTGATGCCATAACAACAGGTGTTCCTTATACAGGTGCAACTGGCGCAGTTGACTTAGGTGCATACGACTTGACCGTGAATAACATTACGGTAGGTAGAGGTACAGGGAATATTTCAACTAACACAGCAACTGGAAATAGTGCACTTGCTAGCAACACAACTGGTGCGTTTAACACAGCAAGTGGGCAAGCAGCACTTGCTAGCAACACCACAGGTAACCAGAACACAGCAAATGGGCGTGAAGCACTTCGTAGCAACACCACAGGTTACAATAACACAGCTATAGGAACTGCTGTACTTAATCAAAATATCACTGGGAGAGACAACACAGCAATTGGTGGAGGGGCCCTTTTATATAATACTATAGGGTATGAAAATACAGCAAGCGGGGAGAATGCACTTTGGAAAAACACTACAGGTAATTTCAATACAGCAAATGGATTTCAGGCACTTTTTGAAAACGTCACAGGCGAATATCTTACCGCTATTGGCCATGGTGCTGATGTTGCATCAGCTGGTCTGAACAATGCCACCGCAATAGGGTATCTCGCAAAAGTAAAAGCCAGCAACACTATTCAATTAGGTAACAACAGCATAGATTCTGTTGTTACCGCAGGTAAGTTGAAATTGGGAACGATTACCTATCCAAATACATCCGGAACCAATGGTTATGTATTAACCACCAATGGTAGTGGGACAGCAAGTTGGGCAGCAGCATCTGGCGGAAGTAGCAGTGTTCCTTACACAGGTGCAACAGGTGCTGTTAATTTAGGCGCTTACGACTTGACAGTAAATGATGTTACGGTAGGTAAGGGTGGAGGAAATAATTCAACTAACACGGCAACTGGAAATAGTGCACTTGCTAGCAACACCAACGGATATTATAACACAGCAAATGGGGGAAATGCACTTTTGAGCAACACCACCGGATCGTCTAACACAGCAACTGGAATTAAAGCACTTGTTAGCAACACCACAGGTAGCTATAACACAGCAAATGGCACGGAGGCCCTTGCTGCAAATACAACAGGAGGTTCAAACACAGCAAGTGGGGTAAATGCACTTGTGTTCAACACCACCGGAAGTGAAAACACAGCAAGTGGGGCAAATGCACTTTTGAGCAACACCACAGGTCACAATAACACAGCAAATGGGCGTGAAGCACTTGTTTACAACACCACAGGTAGCTATAACACAGCAAGTGGGAATAGAGCACTTTTTTTCAACACAACTGGTACGAATAACACAGCAAGTGGGACGAACTCACTTTTAACAAATATTACAGGTAATCAAAACACAGCCATTGGTGATGGCGCTGATGTTATTTCAAGTGATTTAACCAACGCTACTGCTATTGGTTATAATGCAATTGTAAATGCAAGCAACCAAATCATGTTGGGTAATTCAGCAATTGATACTGTATTCACTTCTGGTAAGTTGAAATTGGGAAGTATTACTTATCCCAATACAGCAGGAACGGATGGATATTATTTAAAAACGGATGGATCTGGAACAGCTAGTTGGGCTGCAGTATCTGGCAGTGGAGTACCCTATACAGGTGCAACCGGTGCGGTTGACTTGGGCTCGTATGATTTAACTGTCAATGGCATAACTGTAGGTAAAGGTGCCGCTGGGATATCTTCAAACACTTCAATTGGGGCGAGTGCACTTTCTACTAACACCTCAGGAAGTAATAACACAGCATATGGTTACAATGCCCTTAATAAAAATACATCAGGAAATTTCAACACAGCAAATGGCAAGGAGGCCCTTTACTCAAATACAACAGGAGATGAAAACACGGCAGATGGCAATGGTGCCCTTACCTCAAATACAACCGGATATCAAAACACAGCAAATGGCGTTAATACCCTTTACTCAAATACAACCGGATATCAAAACACAGCAAATGGCAATTATGCCCTTAATAGCAATACAACAGGAACTCGCAACACAGCAGTTGGCTATGGCGCACTTTCCATCAATTCAACAGGGTCTAATAACACAGCAATAGGTTACGGAGCCATTGTTCTATTTAACAACTCCAATTCAACAGCTATAGGAAATGGCGCCTCGGTGACTGCAAGCAATAAAGTACAAATTGGTAATAGTTCAGTAACAGTAATAGGTGGACAAGTGTCATGGACAGCCGCTTCAGATAGAAGATTGAAAAAAGACATAAAAAACACCAAGTATGGCTTATCCACCGTGATGCAACTTAGGCCTGTAGATTATATCTTAAAAAGCAATCAATTAAAGCAAGTGGGTTTCATTGCTCAAGAAGTAAAGAAACTTATTCCTGAAGTGGTTACTGGCAAAGAAGGTGATATAAGCAAGGGAGAAATTCTAGGTATCACTTACGAGAACATCGTACCTGTATTGACCAAGGCCATTCAAGAACAACAAACCCTGATTGAAGCTGAAACCAAGAGCAAGGATGAAATGAAAAAACAAATTGAAAACCAACAAAAACAAATTGAAAATCAACAAAAAGAAATTAACGAGTTGAAAAAAATGATGCAAACATTGCTAAACAAGAAGTAGGATCATCACGCCAACTTCCTGGCAAAAACAACCATCATGAAAAAAATATACATAGCCCTATTTGTTTTGCTGGTTTGCTGTAGCAATATCGCTACAGTGGATGCGCAGATTATTTCTGTAGCAGACTGTGGGTCGCTTAGCATCAAGTCGGGCACCATCCTCTCTGCAGATCAACTGCAAATTATACCCTCGGTTGATTATACTATAAGCGATAACATGCTGAGTCTTGGTACTAGTCCATCAAGCTCTACCGGTATCGCCAACATCAGCAGAGTCTATAAATTCAATAAAGCCATTAGTTCATTCAAAGGTCAATTCAAATTGAATTACCTCGACAATGAACTCAATGGATTAACTGAATCGGGTTTGAAGTTTTTATACAATAACAGTACTGCATGGACAGTAGATAATACGAGTTCACTAGACGCACCCAATAATCAAGTACAAAGCAGTGCCTTAAACTCAGTCAGCATCAAAGAACTCACTGCAGGTAAAGCACTTGTAGTTCCATTGTTATCAGTTACTCCGTTAACCCAAACCATCTGCAGTGGATCGTCTATAACTCCAATCGTATTCTCCGACATCAGCAATGAAGTAGGTACTACATACAGTTGGACACGAGACAACACGACAAACATCAAAGGCATCTCTGCGTCATCGGGTTCAGGACAATCCATTAGTGGAATCTTTACCAATAGCACTACTACAGCACAGCTGACTACGTTTACCATAAAAGCAACCAATAGCAAAGGAAGTTCAACCAAGACCGTAACGTTAACGGTGAACCCTACCCTTGCGCTTAGTAAACAACCTGCAGCAGTTTCGATAAACAATGGCAGCAATACTTATTTTGAAGTTGGTGCAACAGGTCTTGGTATAACCTATCAATGGCAGCTGAGTACAAACAGTGGAGGTAGCTGGTCAAACGTGGTTAACAACAGCATGTATGCTGGTGCAACCACTACTAAGTTGAGCATTACCAAAGCTACCTTCTTGATGAATGGATACCTATACCGTTGTATTGTAACGAGCAGTATTTGTGGTGGACCCATCACGTCAAGCAGTGCAAAGCTGACGGTGAAAAATTCTTCCACGATTATCTCTACACTCAATCCAATTACACCACAAGTAGAAGTGGGCACTACATTCATTATCCATGCTAATCCAAACCCATCACCTAGCGCCTTCAAGGTCTATGTGTCGGCACCAGGAAATGAATTGGTGGATGTATTGCTTACAGACCTTCGCGGTAAGATCATCTTATCCATCAAAGTAAAACCAAACGAATCCATATTACTCGGTGATGACCTTGCAGCTGCAACATATATCTTGATTGCAAAACAAGGACTAAGTGTTGCCACTACACGCATCGTGAAATTATAAACCATAACACTAAACTCAAATCCCCGTCTTCACAAGAGATGGGGATTTTTTTATGCGGTAAATAAAATGGTAACATGCCGTTGTCACTCCAATCATTCAATTGTCATTCCTAGCAAAGCGAGGAATCTTGACTTTAGTCCTCTCTCATTAGCAACACTCAACTGTCATTACACCCATTCAACTGTCATTACACCCATTCAACTGTCATTCCGAGCGAAGCGAGGAATCTTAACTTTACTCGAATGAATTAGATTCCTCGCTTCGCTCGGAATGACAGAAAAATAATAAATGGAATGACAAAAAAATTTGAAACGGAATGCCAGATTTATTTTTGGGGGGGGGAGGATTGACGCTGAACACTCTGTGCCTTTGTGCCTTCGTCCCT
>CANGBH010000063.1 GCA_947451935.1 Chitinophagaceae bacterium | reverse complement strand
GATGTTCAATGGGAAGGATCTTAGTGAGTGGACAGTGAAGATTAGACATCATGATGCAGGGGATAATTTCGGTAATACATTTCGTGTTGAAGATGGTAAAATTGTTGTTCGTTATGATGCCTACGATAAATTTGATGAACGTTTTGGGCATCTATTTTATAAAAAACAATATAGTTATTATCGTATTCGCCTTCAGTATCGTTTTGTTGGCGATCAAGTTAAAAACGGGCCTGGTTGGGCCTACCGAAACAGTGGAATAATGATACATGGGCAATCTCCTGAGAGCATGGGTAAGGATCAAGACTTTCCAGTTTCTATCGAAGTGCAATTATTGGGTGGTAATGGCAAAGACAAACGTTCGACTTGTAATCTCTGTACACCTGGAACAAATGTAGAGATGGATGGTAAGTTGTTTACTCCACATTGTATTAATTCAAAATCCGAAACATATCATGGTGATCAGTGGGTTAAGGCTGAAGTACTTGTATTAGGGGATTCTATGGTAATGCACTATACAAATGGTAAGGAAGTACTTTCTTATCAAAAGCCCCAAATTGGTGGTGGTGCAGTAAGTGGGCAAGAAATTATTTTTGGTAAAGACGGTGATTTGCTAAAAGGTGGAACTATATCACTACAAAGTGAGAGTCATCCTGTTGAATTTAAAAAAATTGAAATTCTGAATCTTGAAGGCTGTATGGATCCTAAAGCGATTAATTACAAGTCATATTACATTCATTCAAAGCCTGAAGATTGCCGATACAAGTAATGACTCAAAACTATAGCATTTTCTATGAAGAAGTTGGGGACTAAGTATCTGTTGTTTTTATTTTTATTTTTTTGTTCTCACGTTGCCCTTGCACAACCTTTCAAAGATGCGATTGATGAATTTCATCGGCTAGATAGTATAGCCATGCCCAAGAAGGGGAGTATACTTTTTGTGGGTAGTTCTTCTTTCACGAATTGGAAAGATGTTCAAGATTATTTCCCAGCTTATCCTATTATAAACAGAGGGTTCGGCGGATCAACACTTCTTGATGTAATTCGTTATGCAGATGAAACAATAGTTCAATACGCTCCTAAGCAGATTTATATCTATTGCGGTGAGAATGATATTGCAGCCGACCCATCGATTTCTGCTGATACAGTGCTCAGTCGATTTAAAATTTTATATAGTATCATTAGAAAAAAATTAAAAAAGAATACACCGATAGTATATGTATCAATGAAGCCTAGTATCGCTAGATGGAAATATGAGAATAAGATTGTTGAAGCGAATGTTCAGATTAAGCAATTCATTGAAATGCAAAAAAATATTCTTTTTTTAGATGTTCATAGCGCAATGCTTAATATAGATGGCATGGTTAAGTCTGATATATTCATAGAAGACCAATTGCATATGAATGCAAAGGGATATAAAATATGGCAGGGTATTATTGCACCAACACTTATTAAATAGTATGGCTAATAAAAATTTTGATTCATTTCCTACCTACTAACTAATAGTTTTTATATTGTGCAGGGTCTAAGGCGCGAGGGCTCCATTGATCGAGGAATTCAATGACTTTGTCTTTATTGTATGATTTACCTTGCTCTAGGTATGCACTATTCTGTGTATGCAACTGCTCCCCATTTTTATTTAAAATGATAAACACAGGAAATCCAAATCGTTGTGGAAATTTGAATTGAGCCAATGCTTTTTTATTTAAATTCTCCTGACTATAATTTAAATGGTATACAACATAGTTAGCCTGTATAGTTGAATCGAGCTGGGCATCTTTAGTAACGAATTCATTGAATAACTTGCACCATCCACACCAGTTTCCTCCAATTTGAACAAAAAGATGTTTACCTTCTTTTTTTGCTTTGGAAATCACAACCTTCAACGCTGAGTCTACATTTTCGTATGGATTATACAACTTAAATGTTGCAGCTGGAGATGGTTCTACTGCAACTACATCTTGAGAATTTGCATAAGTGAATAGTAGTGTAGAAAAGAGAAGACAAAAAATATATTTCATGATATGGTATTTAGCTAATTATAAAAATCTAATTTAATAGTGAGTATGCTGCAAACTTAAGCATCAAAGTTGAATTAAAATTGGAATTGCTTAACTTAAACTAAATCGATAACTCATTTATTTTTTCAGTTGGATTCATGATATACGTTAGCATTGAACCATCTTTATAAAGTTCTACAATACGGTATCCTTTGTAATCTGTTCCCCAACTTCCTCCTATATGACTATCAAATAAATATGGAATATTATCTTGCCACTTTACATTGTCTTGATCATGCTCATGACCATGGAAAACTGCTTTGATGTTTTTATATTGTTTAACTAGATCTTGAAACTCCATAGAATTTACCGCATGTGGGGTCCAGTTGATTGGAGGTATATGGAAGAAGAGAAATATGTTTTCTGATTTTTCATATTGTTTTAATTTTTGAGATAGCCATGTAATATCTGGACTAAGGTATTCTCCTTTTTCATTGGATGTATTGCCAAATAAGAGTACATTATTTTTAATTACAATATCATAGTTCAGTGGTAATCCCCAGGTTTTTTCCCAAAGTTCAGGGCTAGCAATATCATGATTCCCTTTCGTTACATAATAAGGGAATTTAAAATTATCGAGTGATTTTTTGGCATCTCCTAAAAACTCAATATTGTCGTGAATGATATCACCATTCATAACACCAAAATCAAATGATTTTACTTTATGCATTTGGTTAATATGGTCAACTGCTGTATCGTAAAATTCTTTGTATAGCGTATTGGGCTGGCCGAAATGTCCATCAGAAGCAATAACAAATCGCAGGGCTATTTTTTTGTTTGCAAATTCACTTAAGTCATTTGCAAAAACTGATTTTCCATTTACTAGAAGGACTGCAACAGAAATTTGTTGAATAAAATGCCGACGATTCATGAGGCGTTAATTAGGTGAATAATAGCATCAATTTACATCATTCTGTAAATCTATTCACCTTTTAACTCATTGAAGAAATTGGACTATTTGGTAAATACTTTTTTAAGAATATCTGTTACTCGTGCAACAGGGTCATGCCTAATGCTTTTTTCTTCAATCGCAATTTGATAGAAGATACCTTGCAATGCTCTTTCGGTGACGTATCCCGTAAGGTCTGGGTTTATTTTTTGTGGGCTAAATTTATTGTATGAATTCATTGCAGTTGACCAATATTTTGTTGCTCCTACTTTTTCGAGGGATGCTTCTATAATTGGTTTGAATGCAGTAGTTAACTGTGCTGTAGTCTTATTTCTTAGGTAGCCTGTTGCTGCTGTGTCTTGACCATTAAGAAGACCTACTGCATCTTGGACAGACATGTCTTTTATGGCACTAATGAAGATTGGAGTTGCTTGTTTTACGGCATCTTCTGCCCCTCTATTCATGGTGAGTATAGCATCGTCTACTTGCTTACCTAAGCCAAAACTTCTTAATGTTTTTTCTACTTTTTGTGCTTCTGAAGGCATCATAATTTTCAAGGCCTCATTTTTGAAAAACCCATCTTCTTTTGATAAAATTGCTGTTCCTTTTTCAGCTCCAATAGATAGGGCCTCTTTGAGTCCACTAATGATATCGTCATTCCCTAATCCGGACCCTTTACCAGCTACTGCATCTTTTGCTTTATTGAGTAACCCTTTTAAACTTTGAGCTTGTGATAAATTCAACACAAAAAGGGAGGATAAGATTAGTATTAGATGTTTCATCATGTTTTTATTCTATGAATTCAAAGTTAGAAATATCCTTGTTAAGGAAAATAGAATGAATAGCGTTTAGGTATATTATTCCCATAAAAAAACCCCTTGCACTATGCAAGGGGTTAAATCGTATGTTTTTGACCTAGAGTTTCATTATTTAGTCACTTTCATAATACCATTCATGAGCGTCCAATGTCCTGGGAAACTACATAAATATGGATAGTCTCCAACAACTTCAGGTGCTTTGAATGTTAGCTTAAATGTTTGTCCTGGATTAACAAGTGTTGAAGAGAACAAAACTTCTGGTATTGCGGGAACAAAATTTTTCTCAGATCCTTTTGGGTCCTTTATCATTTTATCACCTGCCTGTCCAACTTTGGATAGCATCTTAGGTTTTACAATGACGAAATTATGTTGCATCGCATCAGGATTTTCAAACGTAATTTCAACTGTTTGTCCAGCTTTTACCGTGAATTCTTTTTTATCAAATTTCATGGCTTCTTTGATTGTTCTGATGACTACCTTTTTCAAATCCAATGCTGGAGTTGCTGGAGCTATAACATTCCAAGCTGTTAGAATTTTTGTTAGCCGTTCATTTTGACTATTGTTTAAGCTAGCTAAGAATGTTTTATCTGAAGCCTTCAACTTACTATTTTTTACTTCATAGTTCCATCCATTAGAAATTGCTTTGATAACAGTATTCTTTCCTTCGGTGTCTAGTGATTGTGATTTTTTAATCAATGCTACCAATGAATCAATTGGCGCTACAGAGGCATAGCTTCTGATCGCTCTTTCCATAGAGAAGGATTGCATATCTGGGGGTAGTAGGAAACTGATTTGCTTGCTAGCAAAGTTGTTGTTTTTATTGCTCTCTTTAATTTCATTTGTTTTATCAATGTCTATGTACACATTATAATCACCTACGATATCGGTAGAAAAACTAATGTTTCCAACCCAAGGACCATTAAGTGTTTGTGTAATAGAAACTGTTTCGCCCGCTTTTACACCCTCTTTGAAGTTTCTGCTGTATTGATCAATTTTACTTCCCATTCCTTCGAATCGAATATTTAATGGGATGAAGACATCTTTTTTAAGGTCTTTAGATCCTTGATTTTTAACTTCTACGGTTACATAAACTCTTTCCCTAACAGCAGGATTGGTAGGAACAATTTTGATATTGCTTACTACGAGATCAATGCCTTCTGATTTTTTTTCCAATTTAGCAGGCTCTGTTTTTTTCGCCATGTTCATATGATCATGAGACATGGTTTCATGTGACATAGGTTTTGTGGCTGCTTTTTCAATTTGGATTTCGAGTTGTTTCTTCATCAACTTTCCGCCATTTGCTGTAAGTACACATGCAAATGCATCAGGAAGCCATCTGTCGTCTGCATCTTTTGTACTATTTAATTTCTCCAAGACTATCTTCTCAGCAGCCTCAGATAGCGGGGATTTAGAAAACACGAGAAGTGAATTCATTACAACCAATGGATCCTTATCATTTAACAGATTTAGTTCAATGATTTTATTTACTGATGCAGCCGTGAATTCCATTGTTTTAATTGCATTTTTTCTAACATCAGCAGATGGATGTTTAAGTGCAATATCTAGTGTTGATCCATCTAAGGCATTCAATCCTTTCAATGTCCATAGTGCATGAATTGCTGGTGCATTGATTCCGATCTCGTCTAGTGAATAGTCTTTTACCATATCAATCAGTTTGCCAACTATATCTTTATTCCCGCGTTCCACTAACATACGTTGAGCGTGCATACGCCAAAACATATTATCATTTTTCAATGCTGCTAATAAGCCATCTACATTGTTTTCTGAAAGTGTCAATGGAGTGTATTTAGGAGCATTGTTATAAGATACCCTATAAATTCTTCCATGGGTAAAATCGCGTAAGTCGGTTTGGTAAGCATTACCAAAACCATTGTCATAGCCTTCCGGAACTGGATTATGCTGAATGATGTAGCTATACCAATCTGCTACCCACACTGCACCATCTGGACCAACTTCTGCAAATACAGGGGAGAACCATTCATCAGCTCCAGCCATTAAGTTGAAGCTTTCTGCATCAGAGAAGTCCGTTCCATTTTTCACCATGCTATTTTGATGAAGGATATGTCCGGTAGGTTCAGATACAAATGCAATTTTGTTCCAATACTTTTTAGGGAATGCTCTAGCGGTATAAAAATTCTGTCCAGCTGCGGCGGTAAAACCACCAAAGGCATCAACTTGTCTTACTTTTTCAGTGATGGGTTTCATATCACGATGGGTATCAGTGCTTCTACTTCCATTTTCAACATATTTTGCTGAGTTGAAATAGGTATGTGGGATAGCCATATACCAACCATGTGAATTGTTTGCTGTTGAACCAAATACATCATTGGTTTCGTTGAACGAAAATCCCCAAGTATTGTTTGATGTACTTGTCATCCACTGCAGGTCACTTCCATCTGGTTTAAATCTATAAAATGCTTGCCAGAAGCGTAGTGAATCTGCATTCCCAAATTTTCCTTCAAAACCAGAGTAGCCAACGCATCCCCAAATCCAGTTGTCAAATCCATAGTGCAGGTTCGACGGACCGGCATGTGTATCTTCTGTTCCAAAGCCACTGAATAAGATTTTTCGAAGATCCGCTTTGCCATCTCCATCAGTATCTTTTAAAAATAACATATGAGGCGCTTGAGAAACAATAAGGCCTCCATTGGCAAATACCATTCCCGTTGGGATACTTAATCCATCTGCAAATTTTGTGAACTTATCTGCTTTGCCATCATTGTCTGTGTCTTCACATCTTAATACGTAATCGCTACCACCATTTTCTTTTCGTTCATTTGGATAGTCTTTCGTAATCAACACATAAAGTCTTCCTTGTTCATCCCAGCTCAATGCGATAGGGTGCATTACATTTGGTTCGGAAGCAAACATTTCTAGTTTAAAATCAACTGGTATTTGTATGTGCTTAATGGATTCGCTAGGAGTTAGTGGTAATTGTTGATATTGTACGCCAGGTCGTTGTTCGTAGTTTGGAAGTCTTGCCGCTCTGTATTCAAATGGTTTTGGATTTCTTGCATTAAACGATGCGAGCGCATTATCATTCACGCTCCAAAGAATGGCATTATAAATGAGTTGTTGAAATCCTTCTTGAGTCCACGTTCTTTCGTCATGACCATAGGCAGTATAGAAAATTTTTCCTTTACCATAGGTTCTTGTCCAGGTATAGGGTTCTGTCTTCTCGCCAGGTTTGTCTTTACTTTGATCTGCTTTAATTTCCCTTACTGCCAATACATTATTATCAGGTTGAAGCTGGCTGTGTAAGTATGTTTCATCGTATGCAGTAAATGATTTTAGATTCTGCATGATCGGATGATTTGATTGAACAGTTTCCGTTTTTATTGAATCCATTCTATGTCGCCAAAATTGTCCACCAACTAGCTTTATGTATTCAGGTGAATTTCTAAAGCAGTAGGAAGCACAATGGATAGGCAAGAAGCCTTTACCTGAAGCAACAAAATCCAATAATGATTTTTCTGCTGCAGGTGGAATTGAATCCCAATTTGCAAAAATCATCAGGGCATCGTATTTGTTTAATGTGGTTGGATTCAAATCATCCAAATCATTAGTATACGTGAAGTTGATTCCTTTAGGTCCAAGTGCGGCCATAAGTGTTGGAAGTCTTTCTATCGGTACATGATGACCATCATCACCTAAGAATAGAACTTCTAATCTTCTTCCTTCTTGTGCAAAAAGGGTTGTAGTAGTAAGCAGTAAAATGGCAAGCAGTAGTTTTTTCATATAGTGTATTTTCTAAATCGTAAAGTAATCAGGTAAGTTCATAATTTTTCCACCTTGCATAGCTGATTCATGTGCTAAGATTCCAACTGAAGTCCAGTTGGCTGATTGTGCTGCATTCGGAAAGGGGTCTCTATCTTCTATGAGCGCCATCACAAATTCATGTGCAAGATGAGGATGCGACCCTCCATGGCCTGCTCCTTGCGTAAAGCTTAAATGAGTATTCTCCGCAACATCATACACCCCTTTTGTAGTGAAGTCTCTGATTTCTTCAGGTAGTAGATGTGCATAATCTGGCACTTTTACTTTTGTTGGAATTTCATGTTCTGGTAATTTAGCGGTGTGCAGAACATGTTCTTCATCTTCTATTAATGCCCATTCGAATGATTTTTTTGAGCCATATACTTCAAAGCTTTCTCTATATTGTCGAGCAACATCAAAAAGTGATCTATATACATACGCACTGAGGTCACTGTTTTTGAATTTGATGTGTGCAGATTCAACTGCGAAAGGTGAGTTATGAATTTTTGCTAATTCTTCTCGAATGGTTCCTGATCCAAAACAAGAAACATATTCTGCTTCAAGCTTTAGTAGCCCTGCAACTGGTCCAACGCAATGCGTTGCATAATGCATTGGAGGTAGCCCTGGCCAGTAGTCAGGCCATCCATCCATATCTTGTTGATGAGATGCTTTTAAGAATTGTACTTTTCCTAATTCACCTTTTTCGTGAAGTTCTTTTACGAATAGAAACTCTCTAGCATACACTACAGTTTCCATCATCATGTATTTCTTTCCAGTTTCTTTACAAGCTTTGACGATTTTCATACAATCTTCAATGCTTGTAGCCATAGGCACTGTGCAGGCCACATGTTTACCGGCATATAATGCTTTTAATGATTGCTCAGCATGATTGGGAATCGGCGAGTTGATGTGAACAGCATCTATATTCGGATCTTTTAGTAACTCATCATAGTCTGA
This sequence comes from Chitinophagaceae bacterium, assembly GCA_947451935.1. GTDB lineage: Bacteria > Bacteroidota > Bacteroidia > Chitinophagales > Chitinophagaceae > Pollutibacter. The sequence continues at coordinate 1,551 of CANGBH010000063.1, read as the reverse complement.
GTATCTTTTCTCAATGCCAAATGCATCTCCAATAGCGTTCAATTTTTCTACATTGCGTTGACAAATGGCATACATATTAGTATGTGGATGTCTTTGATAAATTGGAATAAACTCCGAGCCAAATCCAAGCCCAACAATGGCGATGTTAATTTTCATGTTGTATACTTTTTAAATAGTTAATACTGTCTTGTACTAGTTGCAATTCAGAGTCGAACATTTTGCGCCAAATATTTGCTGCACTTAGTTTACTACTGAAAGCTTCTACGCTGACCATGCCAGTGTAGTTTATTTTATGTAATGCTTTTAGTATCGATGGGAAATCAATATGTCCTTGTCCTAATGTAGCTCTATCGTTTTCAGATAGTTGTATATGAACAAGTTTATCGCCTAATTTTTCAATTGCCTTTGGTAAACTTTTTTCTTCTATGTTAGCATGGAAGGTATCAAACATAATTTTGCACGCTGGGTGATTGATTTCGTTTACTAAATCAATCAATTCATCAAGACAAGAAACAAGGTAGCTTTCAAATCTATTTAAATATTCAAGTCCTAGAGTAATATCAAGTGATTGGGCATATTCTGCCAATTCACGTAAATTTTCTGCAGCCCATTTTTTTTCTTCTGATGTAACTTGGGTTCTGGTAAACGCACCGAGCGCTGAATGAAATGGACCAGTCATAAGAGTTGCCCCTAGTACCTTGGCACAGTCTAATGCTTTTTTATTTCTTTCTAATGTAGATTTTCTAATTAACGGATTTGAACTGATTTGATTATGTTCAGGCCCATTGATGGTAACAGCGATTCTTTCCAGTCCAAGTTCATCTAACTTTATTCTCCATGATTTCCAACTATCCGCATTGGTGTTAAAGATTGGAATTTCTACTCCATCATATCCTGCAGATTTAATCTCGTCAAGCACTGGGAATAGTGATTCGTCAATTTCGGTTCCCCAGAGCAATAAATTCATTCCAATTTTATAGTTCATGCCTTAATGAATACAAATTTTAGAAAAAAAATCAAGCAATATATTTCTTGATTTTATAGTATCTAAAGATAAGGCCTCTTTGAATAAAAAGTGGAATATTAATTATAGTTAGGGAGAGAAAAGTAGAGCATTTTGTCTACCTGATTACGAAATAATTCGACCGTCTTCCATTCTGATGATTCGATCTGTTTTTTCAGCAAAACTTGGGTCGTGGGTAACGATTAATAGGGTTTGATTGAACGATGCTGACAATTCTTTAAAGATATTCAGTACGAGGTCGCCATTTTTCTTGTCTAGGTTTCCCGTGGGCTCATCTCCCATCACAATCATTGGGTCGTTAATTAATGCTCTTGCAATGGCCACTCGTTGTTTTTCGCCGCCAGAGATTCGAAATGACTTTTTTAGTGCTAGTTTATCAATGTCTAAAATTTTCAATTTTTCCATCGCCCTATGCTCCACTTCCTCTCTGCTATATTTGTTTAATTTCAGTCCAGGAAGCATCACATTTTCAAGAACATTAAATTCATTTAGTAGGTAGTGGAACTGAAAAACAAATCCAATTTTTT
>CANGBH010000062.1 GCA_947451935.1 Chitinophagaceae bacterium | reverse complement strand
TTCCCAAGCTCCTTCTTACTAAATATGTTCTCCATCAATTCCTTATACTTATCACTCAAAATAAGATTATGATGTTGCAGAGACGAATCTTCATAAGACACTTTCGTTCCGAAATAGATAACTACCAATGAGTTACTATACTCCATTGTATTAATCCACGTCTTCAATTGAAATGGCAAATGCTTTGGTGCTATTAGATTATTAATGGCAAAAGCTACATCACCATTACAGACCACTTCATCTGCATTTACCTGAGTACCATCAGGCAACATAACCCCACAGGCTTTTTTATCTTTTATAATGATTTCCTTAACCTCTGTATTAAAATGAATTTTACCACCACAATCTAAAAATAGTTTACCAAGTCCATTCACAATTGCACCTGTACCTCCCATGCCATAATGAACACCCCACTCTTTTTCAAACTGAATAATTAACCCATAGATAGATGGGGTATCAAACGGATTACCTCCAATCAACAATGGATGAAATGAACAAACACGTCTAATGAAACTATTCTTCACAAATTTTGCAGCAAATCCATACATGCTTCTCCACGTTCCGGTAGTAATAACATGCGGAAATATTTTAGCAAAGGATGCAAATGAATGAAAACTTCGTTCTGTGAATGGATGAAACCAATTAAATATAGCAGCAATGCCTTTTATAAATTTTCTATAGCCAGCTACATCAGCCGGACTAAACTTCTCTATTTCTTTTTCTGTCTTATATTGATCCCGCCAATAATCAAAAGGTTGATTTTTCTCATCAAAAATTCGATAGAAAGGATCTAAAGGAACTAACGTCATATAATCCTCTTTCTTCTTACCAGCCAATTCAAATAGTTCTTCGTATTGATGTGGCGCTGTGATCACTGTTGGACCTCCATCAAACTTAAATCCATCAATGGTATACTGGTATGCACGACCACCCCAATGATCCAATTTTTCATAAATCGTAACATCATTCCCTTTCGCTGCAAGTCTAATTGCTGCCGATAGTCCACCAAACCCACTCCCAATAACAGCAATTTTTTTAAGCTTCTTCATGCAGGTGAGTCAGATTAATATTTCATATTGATGAGCTGAATAGAATTCGCTTTAAGCTCAAATAAGGCATCCTTGTAGCGAGGTGCACTAAATGTATTGTATGCATTATTAGAAACACCGTATCCTTCTTTTGGGATACCAATAAGATTTGTATTCAACTTGCCATCAGCATTGGAGTCGTGAAATAAGGCTATAGCATAACGACCAACCGGCAAGCCTTTAACTACACACTGCGCTTTACCTTGGTTTGGGATTGCCTTCACTAACTGAATAGCTTTAGAAGTTAAAAATGGAAACCCCTCCTCACTATTGAATACAGCAATTAAAACTTCACCTTTGATAGGCTTGATATGATCAATTTCAATGACCAAATCCTGGGATTTAGCATGGTTAAGGATTAAAACTAAACTAAAAAGAAAAAAATATTTAATCATTTAAGTGAATAGTAGTGAATATGCTAAACAAAACTTACCAAGAATTGTTTGAACCTTGTGTGATATTGTATTTCACGTTAGATCGGTGTATTTTAAAAATTAATGGACTATGGCCCTGCGTTTAATCAGATTTATTCCCCTTTTTATCCTATTGATTTCAAGTTCAGCCCAAGCCCAAAACTTAGGTAACTTAAATGGTTTCGTGAAAAAAGCCAAAAATCAAGTTCCACTTCAAGGAGTTACAATTAAAATCAATGGTACCGATAAACAAGCGATGACAGACAGCAATGGATTCTACCGGATTCGAGGAATCGAAACAAAATCATATACCATTGAAGCCACCTCAATCGGCTTTAAATCTCAACAAAAGTTTGACATTGAAGTAACCTCAGGAAATACGCTTGAGGTCAATTTTGATTTGGAAGAAGAACCTGTTGAACTAGGCAATATCATCGTAAAAGCAAATTTCCCTAAACCTGTTGGGTCAGTAAATTCTGTGCAAAGCCTAAATGCCAATGAAATCATCCGCTACCCTGGCGCAAATTTTGATATGGCAAAGGTAGTACAATCACTTCCTGGCGTTTCAGGTTCAGTAGGATTTAGGAATGATATCATCATCCGTGGTGGTGCACCAAACGAAAATGTATACTATTTAGATGGAGTTGAAATTCCTTCCATTAATCACTTCGCAACGCAAGGAGCTGCTGGGGGACCAGTGGGGATGTTGAACGTTTCTTTTTTAGATAAAGTAACACTTCATACTTCCGCATTCCCGGCAAAATACGATAATCCATTATCAGGTGTTCTTCAATTTAAACAACGAAACGGTAATCCAGAAAAGGTTCAAGGTAACTTTAGACTGAGTGCAAGTGAAGCGGCATTTACTACAGAGGGGCCACTAGGAAAGAAAAATGGCAATACCACCTTTTTGGCATCAGTCAGAAGATCGTACTTGCAATTTCTATTTAAATTAATTGGACTTCCATTTCTTCCCGACTATTGGGATTATCAGTATAAAGTAACACATAAGCCGAACAAGAACAATGAAATCAGTTTCATTGGAATTGGCTCAATAGATCACTTCAGTTTCTTAAAACCTAAAGATGCAACACTCGAGCAGCTCGCTATACTAGACCAAATTCCATTGAACTCTCAAATAACCAATACCATTGGAATTACTTGGAGACATGCCCTTGAAAGAGGTTACTGGCAATTCGTATTGAGCAGAAATCATCTTGACAACCGTGCAGATAAATTTGTAAACAATGATATTGGAAATGAAGCAAATAGGGTTTTAAAATACAAATCGATTGAAGATGAAAACAGACTCCGCTATGAAATTAACTTCCCTATTGGAGATGTTCAAATGAATGCTGGCGCACAATTGATTTCTACAAACTACAACAACAGTACATACCAGCGAAGAGCAGGATACACTGCTGAGTACTACACCGAATTCAACATGTTGCGCTATGGAGCATTTGTTAATGGGACAATTAAAGTATTAGACGATAAACTCACAGTTACAGGTGGAGTAAGAACAGACGGGAACAACTACATGCAAGAAGGATCTGCACTTGGAAAAAATATATCGCCAAGACTATCCCTTAGCTATGCATTAGCGAAAGGATTGAATGCAAACGCTTCTGTGGCACGCTATTATAAACTACCAACCTATACGATATTAGGATTTAAAGTAAATAATCAGTTTGTAAACAAGGATGTAGATTATATTCGTTCAGATCATTTCGTAGTGGGACTTGAATGGCTACCAAATTCAACAACTAGAATTACTGCAGAAGGATTCATTAAAAATTATTCAGATTACCCTATTTCAGTTTCAACGGGTGTTTCGCTTGCAAACTTCGGTGGCGACTTCGGTGTATTTGGAAATGAAAAAATTGTTAGCACAGGAAAAGGGAAAGCGTCTGGATTTGAATTGCTTTTCCAACAACGACTCACTAAAAATTTCTATGGCATATTTTCATACACCTTCTACAACAGTAAGTTTTCAGGATTAGATAAAAAACTAATTCCATCGGCATGGGATAATAAACACCTCGTTTCCTTTACTGGTGGCTACCGTTTCAAACACAATTGGGAAGTTGGTGTACGATTTAGACTTCAAGGTGGCGCACCATATACACCATTTGATACATATCAATCATTAGAAAATTATTACTTCATCACACAAGGAGTTCTCGACTACACCAAAATCAATCAATTGAGGTTAAAAGCATTTCATGCAGCAGATATCAGAATTGATAAAAAATTCAACTTTAAAAAATGGACATTTGATTTGTTCATGGATATTCAAAATGCCTATAACAATAAAAACCCTACACCATCTGGATTTACATTAAAAAGGAATCCTGATGAAAGTTATGCTACCACTACTGGAGAGCCTTATAATCCTGGTATATTCAATAACCCCTTTGCTCCTAATAATAGACAAAAAGGAATACCCGTATTCTTACCAAATGATAGTGGGTCAATCCTACCAAGCATAGGATTTGTCGTTGAGTTTTAAATTGCTGTATAAAAAGAAGAATTTATATTCTAATAAAGATTTTCTTTTTATACAACCAATAAAGAATCAACCATAATAATAATAAGGTAAGTCCGCCGCTCACCAACGGTGCATAAGCATCCCCGAACAGCGTATCAAAATGTTGACCTAGGTGAATGTATAATGAGTCATGAATCAATGACCTCATTCCCCCATCTGCCAATACATAGGCTGCAATGGAGTTAGCTCCGATGACCATCAAAAAGAAAGACCATTTTTTTCTTCCAGATATATCGATAACCCCGTAAAAGAACGCCAAAAATAGAAAGCATATTCCACCACTAAATATTGTCCAGGCCGGCGTCCAAATACGCTTCACGATTGGATTAATACCTGTTAATTGAAGCAGAATACCGAAAAGAATTAGTGATACGCCAACTGTTACAAAAAATTTCAATTTTTCTTGTTGAGTTTTTGAACTCTGCATCATATTCCCTGCCAAGAGGCCTAATATCATTGTACCTAATGTTGGAATAAAGCTTAGGGTAGAATATCCTCCACCATTATACATGAACACTGATTTACGTGGAAATAAATTCAGAAACCATTTATCAAATGCCCATGCGAGGTTGGTATTCTTATTCCAATGTGCAGCAAACCCATGCAAATTATTTTCCCAGTTTGCACTTACCCCAGCTGCTGCATAATCAAATGTATTATCAGGCAAAGGATACAATGCAAATGCAGCCCAATAGCCAACAAGAATAACAACCAAAGCTGCAACTTGAGTGCGATGCGAAGCAAAGCCCAACAATACCAGGAATGTATATCCCATACCAATTTGACTCAACGTATCCTCAAAAGTAAAATACGTTTGAGTTGAACTCATAGATCTTAAGAATATACCAAGACATATTAATATAACAGAGCGCTTAATAGTATGGCCAAGTAAATTTTTAAAGGATGCTCCTTTATTTTTTCTACTCGCTATTGAATATGGCAATACAACACCCACTAAAAAAGTGAATGAAGGTTGAATCATATCGTGTAAAGCAAGCCATGTCCATTCCACATGACTTTGATGAAATGACAAGAATGCCCAAAATCCACTATCAGGTAGTGAGTTCGAAATCTGAGTAAACGATAATACTTCGCCCATCATAAGCAGCATAACAAATCCACGATAAACATCTACAGAAGCAACTCTATTTTGAGTAAGATCTGGCATGATGGCAGTTTTTGATGATGAATTTTCCATGTAAGTATATATTAAAGAAATAAATATATCATAAGATACGGTTATTTATAATTTCAAAATGAATTAAATTCAATTTATGGAATGCAAATCTGCTAAAATTCAGATTAGTACAAGCATAATGTGGATAGTACTCCTGCCATTATATTTCTCCATAATTTCATGTGATGCAGAGTCTACCTCAAATCGGGAAAGAAATCCAGATTATGTTAAACCATCCATCAATTACAAAGGTCAATTTAGAAAAGGGTATGTGAGAAAATCCGTAAGCATCAATAAAAATGCTATCCGAAATCAAACAAGATCGAGATATTATTATGAAACAAGAGGGAAATATAGAAAAAGAAAATAAAAACAGATGAGAAAAATTGTCTACGTAGATATGGATAATGTACTAGTTGACTTTAAAACAGGAATCAGTCGACTAACACCAGAAGAACTAAAATTATTTGAAGATCGTTACGATGAGGTGCCCAATATTTTTTCTAAAATGGATCCAATTGAAAATGCCATTGTATCATATGAAAAACTATGTTCGCTTTATGACACCTATATACTTTCCACATCGCCATGGGAAAATGCAACTGCCTTGCACGACAAACTGAATTGGGTAAAAAAATACCTTGGAAATGTAGCCTACAAAAGACTAATTCTATCACACCACAAAAACTTAAATAGGGGAGACTACCTTATTGATGACCGCGAAAAAAATGGTGCTAGAGAATTTCAAGGTGAGCTTATATTATTTGGCAGTGATCTCTTCCCTCATTGGAATAGTGTCATGGAATATCTAGCACCAAATAATTAAACATGATTGACAAAGAAAGATGAAAAAATTCCTTACATCACTAATAGCTATTCACAATGTAAATGGTCAATTAGGCAAATGGCCTGGACCAGTTATTGAAGCTGAATCATTCGAAGAAGCACAAACATGGTGCTTAAAGAATACGCAATACCTTTTTGTAGAACAAGAAATTATTTCTGTTGATACTAATGATGCTAATTCATCATTGAATTGAAAAGAAACCTTATACTGCCTTATTCAATTAACCCCGTGTTCTTTTTTATATCACTAATGGCATCAAATAAAGAATCTAAGTCTTGTTGACTATTAAACGCATTAATTGAATAACGCAAGTACGTTTTGTCACCATGCCTCATTACCGGAATTTCAATATGGTATTCTTCAAATAAATACCTCTGGAGTTTTTCTGGCTCAGTAGTTTTTATGGATGCACTAAACAATTGTCGGATAAAATCTTGATTCAATTGAGCTAATGGAACTGCTCCTAAAAGTTTACATAATGTTGGTGCATTATGTATAACCAATTCCCGACATTGACGTGTAACATCAGTCCAGTTGTTATCATCCATGAATTGAATCGCATCAGGTATGGTTAAAAATGCGGAGAAGTCCCTCGTGCCATTTGTTTGATGATAATCCAAAAAAGTAGAATGTGATGGGAACATCGATTTATATCCCCAGCTTACAATCAAGGGATCAACCATAGATTGAAATTCTTTTTTCACATATAAAAAAGAACTTCCTTTAGGGGTCATCATCCATTTATGACAGGCACCCGTAAATATATCGAACGATGAATTTTCAAGATCTACTGGCACTTGCGCGGGTGCATGTGCCCCATCAACAAATGTTATAAGTCCTTTCTGTTTTGCAAGGGCGCATATTTCCTCTACAGGAAGTCGAAGTCCTGTGCTGCTTGTGATATAACTTATAAAAATCATTTTCGTCCGGCCAGTCAGTCCTTTAAATAACTCACTAATGAATTCTTCCTTAGCCAGAATAGGTAATGATATAGGTTGTCTTACAAATTTGGCTCCAGCCTTCTGACAATAATATTCCCAAGTCTTATCACATGCACCGTACTCTAAATTGGTTGATAAAATTTCATCACCAGGTTGAAAGTTAAAACTTTTGGCAATCGCATTAACCGCATAGGATGGATTGGTGACATAAACTAAATCGTCTTTACTGCAATTAAGATACTTCGCTAAGGCTTTACGACTATTCTCTAAATATGTCAATCCATTCACCATAATGAATTGTACAGGCTCTTGCTCTAATTCCAGCTGATATTGTTGATAGCGCTCGAAAACAGGTTTTACACAAGCCCCAAATGAACCAAAATTTAAAAATGTAATATCATCTCTTAATAAGAAATGTTTTTTTAGATGTTGCATGAGTCGAAGTTACGATTTGATATTAATTTAAATTAAAGTACCGCATAATCTAAAGCCAATGCAACTATTTAGATAAGATCTATCACAGTTCATTAAAAATAAATCCCTCCAATATAAATACAATTTGAGAATAGATATAAGCATGATTAACATCATATTACTCGTGAACATTAAAGTTAATATTTGATGAATAAATAGGAATATGACAAAAAATGTATTCAGACACAAAATTAAAATAAACAAGTTACTACTTACTTGTTTCGTATTAGCCTCACTTTCTAATACAAATGCACAGAATGTAAAACAACCTGCTTGGGTTGCTCCATCGAGCTTCAATGAATTAAAGAACCCATTTACTGAATATAGTGCACCCGCCAAATTGGGGAAAAAAACATACAGCATTTACTGTGCTGCCTGTCATGGAAACGGTGGGAAAGGAGATGGAGCAGCTGCGGCTTCGCTAAACCCTAAACCATCAGACCATACTTCTAGCCTAGTACAAAGTGAAACTGATGGATCATTATTTTGGAAAATGACAGAGGGAAGAGGAACAATGGCATCATTCAAACAAATACTTACAGATGATCAACGTTGGCAACTTGTTTGCTATATCAGAACATTAGCAAAAAATAAATAACATGATTTAGGATAGTGCATATACTATAAAAATTAAATAATAATACTGTGAAAAAAAATAAGAAAATAAGTATAGTCAACTTAGTTATATGTTGTCTATTTACATTCAATCAATTATTAGCTCAAAACAATGAGCATCTAATAGCTGACTCAGTAACAAATGATAGGATAAACACTTTAGAGAAAAATGTCAATTACCAAAAATCAGGAGATGATCATATTCTGATAGTAGGTTTAGCAACATTTGGATTTGTAAATTCCAGGTCCAAAAACAGCTTAAATGGAAACACTACTAATATTAAATCAAATAGCATTGGAGATCCTGATCACTTTGAATTTAGTCCAATGCTATTATGGAGACATGGAAATAAATTCTTGATGGAATTTGAACCTTCTTTCAGTGATAATGGCCTTGGTGTTAATTGGGCTGATGCATCCTATTTCATTATTCCTAATTTAACAATTAAGGCTGGGTATTTTGGATTACCATATGGAACCTATTCAAAAAGGTTAGCAGCAGGTTGGATTAACAAATTAGCCACAGATCCTATGGGAGTTGCTGATTTCCCCACAACAGACTACGGAGTTGAACTATCAGGAGGGTTGCCACTGGGGAGCATGAAAATTAATTATGATGTTGCCTTATCAAATGGATTACAATTAATGCCTGACGGATCATTAATAAGTGGAAATCTTCAAGATAATAACAGAAATAAAACTGTAACGGCAAGATTTGGCTGGTTACCACTCTCTACTTCTTCATTAGAGCTAGGCGCATCAACCATGTTTGGTAAAGTTGGAACCACAGGAAACTCCGACGAAAATGTAAAAGGTAATATGTATGCATACGATTTAAATTATATAAACACGTTTAACCCTTTTCTTATAAACATAAAGTCTCAATATAACATCATGGACATAAGTCAAGCATCTTTTATTAGTCCAATTGACAGTATTAGCCAGTATAGTTTCTCCAACCATAGCACAGCAGGTTTTGTACAATTTTCAATTAGGCCAACTGGGATAAAATCTCTGCACGATATTGAGCTTGCCGCCAGGTATACAAATTATAAAACCCCTATCAATTCAACATGGGGTAGTAACCAACAAACTGTAACTGTTGGATTAAATTATTGGCTTAGCTGGAGAGCCGTAGCAAAGGTTTCATATGAAATTTATAAAGGAAATAGCACATCAAGCATCCCGTTGAATTCTTTTACAGGTATCTCTAATACAAACACATTCTATATTCAATTTGCCATTCAACTTTAAAATATTTTTATGAAATTCAATTCAACTAAAATAATACTCAGCTTAGTTGCAATACTAACATCTTCACTTCTGCTTACTTTAAATTCATGCGCACCAACTAAAGATATAGCAGCTAAATCTGGAGTACTCCTTTGGAGCGAAAACTGTCAACGATGCCATAATACACCTTCACCATCTGCATTTTCAGCTGAAAGCTGGGAAACCATAGGCATGCATATGCAAACCAGAGCACTTCTCACTACAGAGGAAAAAGATAAAATTGTAAATTTTTTGAAATCAAGCAAGTAATACTCCTACTTATATGTGTAAAATATTACTTGATTTATTTTGATAATAAACTATTCAACTCCTTTATGATCCGCACAGTTGCATCTTCATATTGCAGTGCAATAGACTGAAGCGTTTTTTTCTGATAAGAACCGACAACCCACTGAATGATTTTATTATCAGGATATTTCAACTGCTGCTGCTTAATCCATTCCATTCCATTAGGAACCTGATTCAAAGCAGCATAGGCCCACAAAGAAATTAAATGATTGCCAGCATAAAAATTACTTATTGTATTCACTCGAATTGGCATGAATTTTACAACAGCGCCTAGCATTTCACTAGCCGCCTCTTTATTATTTGAATTTTTATAACATAAATAAGAAAGCCAGTTTTCCAATCGAATATCAACATCCTCATCATATGGTTTTCCTGCACCTAAATTTTCTGGCCATAACTTAGCTTCATTAATTAAGGTAAGTGCCTGTGAGTAGTTTTTTTGCTTCATCTGCACAATGGCCTGCATGAGCTTTGCTTCTCTATATAACTCATGA
>CANGBH010000061.1 GCA_947451935.1 Chitinophagaceae bacterium | reverse complement strand
TTTATGAACTCGTCTTTGGGAATGGATTGGTTGGTATATGATTTGAAATCACTGCTCTTTATAAAATCAATAATGAAATTACAGGCATTTACCATTTGATCAGTCAATACTTTTGGGATGAAAATGGGTGTTTCTGCTATCCTAAATTCAAGGGCATTAGGATATGCGTGGCTTATTTCATCTAGCATAGCCACGTATGATTCTTGTTTGAAGGATTGATTAAAAGATTTCCTAATCTTTTCTATCATGTGATAAATTAATGAGTATCAGTTAATGCTTTTATTGATTGGTTAATGAAATTTGGCAGTACATATCGATTTGTCATTAGAATTTTATCTGGGTCATCTAGTTGATTCATCATCGACTCCCATTTTTCTATGCCATGGTTTTCTATGACCGTTTTCTTTTTTTCTTCTCTTTGAAGGTAGGTGCTCATCCCTTTTGCATCCGCTTCTGGATGGAATTGCGTTCCAACCATGTATGGGTTAAACCGAATTGCCATGATGGCTCTTTCTAACGCCACATGCGGTCTTTCTTTTTCAATGCATAACAGGGTAGCGCCTATTGCCTCTATTGTTTTTTGATTAGGTTCAATTACTTGGTATTCACGGCTGTCAACACCATAAAATGGATCGTTAAGTCCTTGAAAGATTGGTTCCTGTTCTGCCCCTGCTAACATGTGAATGGGGAATATGCCAAGTGCTGTCGATTTTCTTTTGGTAACATTTCCTATGTTGAAATATTGACTAGCCATTTGGAAGGAGTGGCATATGAAAAATACATATTTCTTCTTATGGTTTTCTTTGTTTTCATTCCAACTCATTATACTATCTAACCATTTGAAGTATGTTGCTTCCCATCTGGAGTACTCATCTGTAATTGGGTTTCCTGGTCCACCCGAAGAAATATATATATCAAAATCTGTTGAGGGTAATTCTTCGCTTACTCGTACATCAAATTCTTTCCATTCAATAGCGATTTCATGTATGCTATTCATGTAAGAAAGTACTTTCTGTATACCCCTCATTCCTTCATTGGGCTCGCCATTGTATAAATCGAGAATTGCGATTTTTATGGGTTCAGAATTGTTGGATATCATCAGGTAAAGATAAACTAATTGCTTTTGAACTCTTTCAAATAACGTTTTTGGATATTATATAGATCCTAAAAACTTCGATTCAATAAATGCGCTTACCTCTTTGAGGTTTTTTGTTTTTTCGTAAATTTCAAGTTGACGGTCAGCGCCAGTTCCCTTTTCTAGAATATGGTGAATGCTCTTTAGCGCATCTCTGCAGCCTAAGTCGTCTACTACATCATCAATAAATTCAAGTAGTTCATGGATGAGGTGACGAGTGTTTACTTCTTGCTCTTTTCCAAAGTCTATGAGTTTGTCATCAATTCCATATCGAGATGCGCGCCATTTATTTTCATTGACTAACGCACGGGAGTAGATCATATAGTTCAAATTTTTTGATCTGAGCTTATATAGTTTAGTGCAGATGCATTGAAATAGTGCAGCAAATCCAACGCTTTCATCAACTGTTAGCGGTACGTCGCAAATTCTAAATTCCACGGTGCCATAGAAAGGATGAACCCTTAAGTCCCACCATATTTTTTTTGCATTGTCTATGCAATTTGTTTTGATGAGTAAGTTGACATAATCTTCGTAAGCGCTATAGCTGTCAAAATAATCTGGAATTCCCGTTCTTGGAAATTTATCAAAGACCTTCGTCCTGTATGATTTGAATCCAGTTTTTCTTCCTTCCCAAAATGGAGAATTCGTGCTGAGTGCAAATACGTGTGGTAAAAAGTACCTCGCTGAATTCGCGATATGAATAGCCATTTCTTTGGAAGGCATACCAACGTGTACATGCAATCCGAAGATTAAGTTCGATCTTGCGGCATCTTGCATTTCATCAACAATCTGTTGGTATCTTTCATGATCAGTGATGAGTTGTTGTCTCCATGTGCTAAACGGATGAGTTCCCGCAGCACCAATGCTATATCCTAACGTTCCTGCTATCTGATGAATTGTTTTGCGGAGATTATAGATATCCTTTCTCGCTTCATCAATATTGGCACACACATCCGTACCTACTTCTACAACAGCCTGGTGCATTTCCGCCTTTACCTTTTCACTGATTATTTTTTGGCCTTCAATCACAATCTTTTGCTCATGGCTGACTAGTTCTTTAGTGGAAGGGTCAATGACCATATATTCTTCTTCTATACCAAGCGTAAATATTTTATAATTTATCATATGCCAAGTTTACATTATTTAGATTCAATAATTTTTTGTGAACTATCTGTGATGTATTTTCCCCAAGTCAGGTTGTCTTTTTTGGGATTTATGTTTTGGGCTAATTCAATTGTATAATTTGCTGTTGTTTCAATGAGCCATTCGTAATTATCTTCTCCAATATTTATAAGGTCTTCATCTGGAACTGGATTGCAAAAATTAATAGCATAGGGTATGCCATCCCGAATTGCGAATTCAATTGAATTGAACTCATAGCCTAAATAGTCATTAATCTTTGATGCTATTTGTGTCATCTTTTCTAGTACTTTCTTGGAAGTGTTGAAACTGGCTATATAACGAAGATGATGTGGATTTCTAGGTTCGTAAGGTATAATTCTACTATGTTTTTTACCGATGCAAAAACATCGAAAATATTGATCAAAAATAATTTCTTCTTGTAATAGCATTACTAACTTTCCGGTTTCTGCATGCTTTTCAAAAAAGTCTTCCGGTGATTCAACCTTGTATGTATTATTCCATCCACCTCCTGCGAATGGTTTCATAAAAGCGGGAAAGCCAATGTATTCGAAGATTGATTTCCAATCTAGCGGGTAGGTGAGGTTTGAAAATGAATCATGGCTTGTATTGTCTGGTAATTCTCTTGAAGGAAGTATGACAGTCTTTGGTACAGGGATACCTATTTTTGAAGCTAATGCATTATTGAAAAATTTCTCATCAGCACTTTCCCAAAATGGATTGTTTACAACAGCTGTGCCCGTTAACGCAGCATTTTTTAGGTATGATCTATAAAAGGGTACATCGTTTGATATTCTATCAATTATAACTGCATACCCGCTAGGTTTAGCTTGAATGACTTTGTCGATTAGTACTGCCTCTGCTGAAATACCCCTGTTTTTTTTAGCATTTATTCTACTGATTAATGCCTCTGGAAAGCTTCGTTCCTTGCCAAATAATATGCCTATTTTTTTGCTTGCCATGGTCATTCTTGATTCTCCCTAAGTTATGAAAATTATCGAGCATTGGGTGTATAGTCCTTATATGCCAAATTGGGTATGTATTTATATGTTTTTGCTGAGGGTTAGTCAACTTATAGTAATAAAAAAAGCATCATCGTTTTGCGATGATGCCTTAATGTATAATTTAAAGAGTTGTTGAAATGACTTCAACGTATTCTACCCAATTCAGTTTATTGTGCTTTGAAAGAAACTTCCATGTTCTCCCATCTAATGGATACTTTACCATCTGCTACCACAAATCCAAGTGATTCATTGAATGATGCAGATTTACCTGGTTTAACTTTTACTCTAAGCACATCATCTTCTTGTTTGTAGCTGTAGGCACCCCATTGATTTGCTTTTTTATTGATGATGATGGTCCAAGATTTTTCTTCAGGAATAGTGAACAAGCTATATTTTCCTTTAGGAAGTTTTTGTCCTTCAATTTTCAAATCGCCATCTGTTTCAAATATAGTGGCTTCGTCTGCACCAGTTCTCCATACTTTACCAAAAGGAACTAAGTCGCCCCAAATCTTTCTTCCTTTAACAGAAGGAGATGAATAGTTTATGGTGATGGTTACGTTACCTGATTTTCCTGTTGCAGTTGCAGCTGGACTAGCCTTTTTATCTTGTGAAGATGCGTGGTTGCCAATTAATAAAAATGCAATTAGAAAAGAAAGTGAAACTAATTTTTTCATGATGTTTAATTTTTTAAATTGATTTATTAGAATGGGTTAAGTTGCCTCTTATACAGTTGAATGGTATTCTCTAATCCAAGATACAATGCATCACAGATTAGTGCATGACCAATACTTACTTCTTCAATGTACGGAATGTTTTTGATAAAATATCCAAGGTTATGAAGATCTAAATCATGTCCTGCGTTAATTCCTAAGCCTAATTGTTTTGCCTTTTCTGCAGCTGTGATATATGATGCGATGGCTTTTTCTGGTGAAGATAAATAATGGGTTGCGTACGATTCGGTATATAATTCAATTCGATCGGTACCTGTTAATGCGGCACCTTCAATCATCCGTATTTCGGGGTCACAAAAAATACTAGTTCTTATGCCAGCGTTTTTGAATACACTAATGATTTCTGTCAGATACGATTTGTGAGCAATAGTATTCCAACCATGATCGGAGGTTAGTTGTCCTTCTGCATCTGGAACAAGTGTTACTTGTGCTGGTTTTGTGTCTAATACAAGTTCAATAAATTTTTCTTCTCTGCAGTTCCCTTCAATATTGAATTCTTGATGAAGTACATTTTTCAATTCTCGTACATCAGCATAACGGATGTGTCGTTCGTCAGGACGAGGATGTACTGTAATGCCATCCGCGCCAAAACGTTCAGCGTCCAATGCCACCTTGATGAGGTCTGGATTGTTTCCGCCTCTGCTGTTTCTTAGGGTAGCAATTTTATTTATATTGACAGATAGTTTAGTCAAAGTTTTATTGATGATTTTAGCATATAAAGTTAAATAAAATTAATGGCACGTGTTTCTACTATTTGATAACATATAAACATTTTAATGATGATACTGTGAGCACAAAAAAAGCCGACAGTGATATAACTGTCGGCTTTACATAAACTGAGTTGAAAATTAATATCTGTACAAGTCAGACTTAAACGGACCGCTTTGTGGAATTCCGAGGTAAGCTGATTGTTCTGTGCTTAGTTCATCTAGTACTACACCAATTTTAGAAAGGTGAAGTCTTGCTACTTTCTCATCAAGGTGTTTAGGTAATACAAATACATTTTTATCGTATTTGCTGCTGTTGGTCCACAATTCAAGTTGAGCAAGTACCTGATTTGTAAATGAGGCACTCATTACAAAACTTGGGTGACCTGTTGCACATCCAAGGTTAACCAATCTACCTTCAGCAAGAAGGATGATGTCTTTTCCATCAACATTGTACAAGTCAACTTGTGGTTTGATGGTATCTTTTGTTTGGCCATAATTGCTATTCAACCAAGCAACATCAATTTCGATATCGAAGTGACCGATATTACATACAATGGCTTTGTCTTTCATTGCTTTGAAGTGTGCGCCTGTGATGAGGTCGCGGCAACCAGATGCGGTAACGATGATGTCTGCTTCTTTCACAGCATCAATCATTTTTTTCACTTCGAAACCATCCATTGCAGCTTGTAGTGCGCAAATAGGATCGATTTCTGTTACAATTACACGGCAACCTGCTCCAGCTAGAGAAGCAGCTGATCCTTTTCCTACATCACCATATCCACCTACTACAGCAACTTTACCTGCAAGCATTACATCCGTTGCTCTTCTGATTGCATCAACTAGAGATTCTTTACATCCGTATTTATTATCGAATTTAGATTTCGTTACACTATCATTTACATTGATAGCGGGCATAGGCAAAGTGCCTTTTGCAACACGCTCATATAAGCGATGAACACCAGTCGTTGTTTCTTCTGAAATTCCTTTAACGTGTTGAATTAGTTCAGGGAATTGATCCAATACCATATTGGTAAGGTCGCCGCCATCATCAAGAATCATGTTAAGAGGGCGATCAGCTCCACCAAAAAATAAGGTTTGCTCAATACACCAATCAGCTTCTTCAATGCTTTGTCCTTTCCAAGCAAATACGCCAATACCTGCAGCAGCTATGGCAGCGGCAGCATGGTCTTGCGTTGAAAATATATTACAAGAGCTCCATTTTACTTCTGCACCAAGAGCAACTAAAGTCTCAATCAATACAGCAGTTTGAATGGTCATGTGCAAGCAACCTGCAACACGAGCACCTTTTAGAGGTTGTGAAGGACCATACTCCGCGCGGATAGCCATTAGTCCTGGCATTTCAGCTTCAGCAAGTCTGATT
This sequence comes from Chitinophagaceae bacterium, assembly GCA_947451935.1. Lineage (GTDB taxonomy): Bacteria > Bacteroidota > Bacteroidia > Chitinophagales > Chitinophagaceae > Pollutibacter. The sequence continues at coordinate 4,091 of CANGBH010000061.1, read as the reverse complement.
TCTTTTCTTCCCCATTCTGCAAGGGAAATATCTTTTACTTTATACGGTAAGCTAAAGTCTAGTTTAGCGAGGGTTGAAGTTGACATATTATTATTAAAATTTCGGCAAAGTTAGACCATTGTTATGAAATCCCCCAATAGATAGGCTATATTCTCACTGTAATTTTAGGACCATGATGAAGTCATTCATCTCAAATCCTTGACCAATTTGTAAGTCCATTTCAGACTCCACAAGGAATCCGATGTGTTGGTAAAATGTAACAGCGGGATTTTTCTTGTTCACGTTCAGTTCAAGTTCTGTACCGCCAGCATTGCTTACTTCGTTCGATATATAGGATATCATTGCTTTGCCTAGGCCTTTCCCATGCAGTTCAGGTTTTAGGTATAGCTTATGCAACCGATAGCGTTTGGGTTCTTCTTTTACTTTGATGGAATATGAGGCATAGCCTACTATTTCATCATGGAAGCGAACAAGAATGAACTGATGACCTAGTGCTGTCATTTGTTCTTCAAGTGATTTTGTGCTGTACATCATTTCAAGCATGTAGTCTATTTGTTCCATGCTTACGATAGATGGGTAGACTTTGGTCCAAATTTCTTCACTCAATTGCCTAATCGTGGGAATGCCTTCGGTTGAACATTTATTGATGCTGACCATATTGGTTGGAATTGGTATAGGTATCTTTTGATACTGCAAGATGCGATTTAATGGCTTTATTAGAAAGAATTAATCCTGTAATTAAGGAAGCAATAGCGCCAAACATAAGCAAGAGTGTAACAGTGGGTTTTACAACCATTGCTGCGTCTTGTAGAAAGAGGAAGAAGTCATAGCTGCCATGAAAGAATACTGCCCATAGAATGCCGGCGAGCATCAAGGTGCGTTTGTTATGGTTTGAGAACCTCGCTTTCCCCATAAAGTATCCCATCAAAATGGCAAATGTGGCGTGAGCCGGAATGGCCATGAACATCCGGATAATGGCAGTTTGAATACCTGATTGAGATACATAGAAGATATTTTCTACTGTGGCAAAACCCATTCCAACCATTACGGCGTATACTATCCCGTCAAAGGGTTCGTCGAATTCAGGTTTTCTAAAGGCATAATAACGAAGCATCATGAATTTGCATAGTTCTTCAATGAGTGCTACGCTCAAATATGCTTTGGTGGCAATGCCTGGAATTGATTTAAAGAACGGGCCTTCTTGTGTAGCGGCAATGAGTGTTTCGATTACGATTGCAGGTAGGATAGCGAGCATGCCGAGTAGGAAGCTGATGATTAAATGCCTTCTTGGTTCTATATTGTATTCATCTTTGAAGATGATATAGAGTGAAATAGCGATACCGGGAGCGATGGCAAGCATGAGCCAATTCATGCAAAAATATTTTGGGTCAAGTTAAAACAAATTGACACGATTGGCTTAACCTTTTTTATTTTTAAATTTCAAAGCACCCTTTTTATGATCAAGCACCTTGTTGTTTTTTTATTTATGGGAATATTCATTCAGCTGAATATTTATGCTCAACGATTTGGTGCTAATCCATCTTCATTGAAATGGCTTCAGCGAAATGATAAAGCTACTAGGATTATTTTTTCGCCAGGAGCAGAAGCCTTAGCTAACCGAATAGGTTCTTTGACAGAGGGGTTATCTCAGGAACATGCCCATCGTTTGGGTACGTTGAATAAGCCCATCAATATTGTATTGCAGCCCAATCCACTTATATCCAATGCCTATGTAGGCTTAGCGCCTTGGCGTAGTGAATTTTATCTCACGCCTATGCAGAATTCACTTGAACTGGGATCTACTCATTGGATTGATAACTTAACTGTTCATGAATATCGGCATGTACATCAGTATAGTAATTTTAGAAAGGGATTGAGTCGGTTTGCTTACATCCTTGCAGGAGAGGAGGGACAAGCATTGGCAAATGCTGCAGCTATTCCTGATTGGTTTTTTGAAGGCGATGCTGTTTATGCAGAGACCAAGTACCTCGCTCAGGGGAGAGGACGGCTTCCTTACTTTTTTGATCAGTTCAATGCGATTTGGCAAGTAAATAAGAACTATTCTTTTCAAAAATTGAGGAATGGGTCCTTGCGCGATGTTATTCCTAATCATTATCAGCTAGGGTATTTGTTGGTGAATTATGGGTACACTCATTATGGTGAGCAGTTCTGGGGTGATGTAACGAATGATGCTGTTCGGTATAAGGGAGTGTTTTATCCTTTCCAGCGGGCGATAAAAAAGTATAGTGGGGTTGGGTATACTGAGTTTGCTCACAATGCACTGAGTTCATATAAAGTAGAATTCGATAAAAACTATATAAATATTTCACAATCAGTCTTTAATGATAGTTCAACTAAATCAATTGTTGAGTATTATTTCCCTACTTGGACTGGTTCTGATTCTGTTGTGGTCTTACGAAAAGCCTATAATGAAATCCCCACTTGGGTCATGTTTACTGCCGGGAGTATGACGAAATTGGGAGTTAAGGAGATCGGGTTGGACGATTACTTTACCTATAAAAAGGGTCAGCTTGTTTATACCGCCATGCATTATGATCCTCGATGGATTTGGAAGGAATTTAATGACATTAAATTGTTTGATATTGGAAATCATACTAGCAATTTTATCACCCATGGGGGTCGTTATTTCTCACCTGATCTTTCGAATGATGGAAAGCATGTTGTTGCGGTTTCATTAGATCATGTTGGTCGTTCGTCTTTGCATATTATCGATTTGGCAGATAAAAGTCTTCAGCGCAATATAGATTTCAAGGACGATTATTTTTTGAGTTATCCCTGTTTTGCTAAAGATGATCAAGCGATATTTTCAGTGGCCAGAAAGAAAACAGGAGAAAGCGCAGTGGTAAAGTATAGTTTAGTTGACTCAATGGTGGACACTATTTTTCCTTTTGTTAATACGCCGATTGCATTTTTGAGGGTGAATAATGATCAGTTGATTTTTACGGTATCACAGTCCAATCGAAATGAAATATGGTCTTATAACTTGGTGAATAAAACATTTCGTGTGTTATCATCTGAGTCGACTGGGAGTTATGCGGGAGGGCTTGATTCTGCTGGGTTAAGGCTTGTTTATACGCGTCCGACTGTGAAAGGAAACAAGATGTTTATAAAGTCTATTGATTCAGCCCGAGGCGTTGATTCAATGAGATCTGTACACTTTGTTTATGAGAATAATTCAACGGGTCAATTACAAGATCTAATTCATCGCGATGATTCTATGGGTTATCAAGTTAGTCCCTATAATAAGATGACTGGAATAGTAAATGTGCATAGTTGGCGGCCTTATTATGAGCGACCTGAATGGAGTTTTAGTCTATATAGTCAGAATGTGTTGAACACCTTGGAGACTTCATTGAATTATGTTTACAATGAAAATGAACGATCTCATAAAGTTGGACTAGGTGGAAATTTAGGTACATGGTATCCTTGGGTTGTTGGTGGGACAGACTATACTTTTTTGAGATCATATCAAGACAATACACATGATATTCGATGGAATGAGTGGACGGGCCATGTTGGATTACGACTACCCTTGAATTTCACGGCTGGTAAATTTTATCGTCAATTGGATATGTCGGCTCAGCTTTATGGTGTAGGGGTTTATTATGATCCTAATAGCGTGCCGTTGTTTTCAAACAACCATGTTGCGTATCTCCAGCAACAAATTGTCTATTCAGCCCAATCGCAGCAGGCCATTCAACATATATATCCTCATTTGGGTATTTCGACACGGCTATTAAATCAAGTTGCAATAGGAAATACTCATGCCTCACAGTTATTGATGTCGGGGCAAGTTTATTTACCTGGATTAGGACGAAATCATTCAATAGTTAGTTCATTGAGTTATCAGCGGCGTGATACGATGCAGCAGTATATTTATGCGAATTCATTTTCGATGGCGAGAGGATATGAGGCATTGAATTATCCAAGGATGTGGAAGGCTACATTCAACTATCATATGCCATTGGTTTATCCTGATATGGGGTTTGCCAATATTATTTATGTGCAACGTATACGGAGTAATTTCTTTTACGATGCGATGTGGGTGAAGAGTTTGCGGACAGGTGTTG
>CANGBH010000060.1 GCA_947451935.1 Chitinophagaceae bacterium | reverse complement strand
TTCCACTTCATTTGTTTTTAAAAAAATAAAATTGTTATCTTCGCCACCCCAAAATGACCAAATGGTTATTTAGAGGATCGGTAGTTCAGTTGGTTAGAATGCCGCCCTGTCACGGCGGAGGTCGCGGGTTCGAGTCCCGTCCGGTCCGCAAAAAGCCCTTCAGTAATGAAGGGCTTTTTTAATGGGTTTTTGGAATAAGTGAAGCTAATGATCCCGCAGGCCGAAATGCGTTTGACCTCAATATGTTTGGGGTGTTCTTTGCTGAAATCTATACATTATAACACATCATTCAGTACATCTGTCCCAATGAAATGAGAATCAAGATAAGGGCTTTCGGTAATGTTAAGAATAAACAACGCTATAGCAAACGTTACCGAGAAAAGAATTACAGCAATCATATTTGATTTTCGGTATTCAAGATGTGAAAATGCGATTGCTATTTGTGTCAGTAAACCAAAAATGAATAGCACATAAATTTTTTCTGGTAAAACCCTAGACTTTCTTAATTCTTTTCGTTCAAACCACGCATGTCTAAGCGCTTCTAGATTTGTATAAAATGCAGTTTGCAATGCAATATTGCCTTTAAACTTTGAGGTATCCATAGCTAAAGTGTAAAGTTCTTTATAGGTATCTTTAGAGAATGTTTTCTTACGGTAGGTTTCATCTTTTGATGTCTTCAAAACAAGGTCACTCTTCTCTTGCTCTTTTATTTTATCAATATAATTTTTTACTGCTGTTGAAAAATAGATTGAATTCTCGCCTAGCGGTTCAGTCATTCTTTTTAATGCCCTAAGACTAGTGGCTTGCTCCATTAAAAGGGCATTAATTTTACTTGTTTTTGTCCATACCTCTGTGAAAATCAAGCTAGCAAAAAGTGCAAAAAGTAGAGAAAGTGGACTTACTATCGAAGCTGAAATGCCAACACTTTCAGGGTTATTTTTAGAATATTTTGAAGAAGTATAAATAACGAAGAGACCAGTTAAAAATGGGAACAATGAAAATAAAAAACTATTGGTCATATGTAAAGGTTCTACTTTTTATAAAAACTAGAAAGGCTAGAGAATAGAAGTCAAATTGCTAATAAACATATTTAACGTCTATGATAAACAAATTAGACATTTTTTGGATTCAAATAGTGAGTCTATTTAGACATGTATATGACTTGTTGATAAACATTCGACTTTCTGATTCTTTGACTTAAAAACTAGAAGATTTTATATATTTTTTGGGTAAAATGGCAGTAATAAATAGAAAACATAACATTGAAATAACATAGAAAAATCGTTTTGTACATGATTGACGAAAGCTGACTAAAAAGGGGTTAAAAAAATGGGGTTCTCAATCATGTGTCTGATATGTAGAAATCACACAATTCTAACCAGTCAATCATTGAATAGAGAGTAATAATTTGTCTACTACTCGTTCATTCATTTAGTAACTTTTCTTGCATCATAAATTTTCGGCTTTATTTAAATTTTATCTTTAAATTCAATCCTTCAACAGATTGGCATTTGACTTTTAATTGCCAGCTATCTTAATAACCATTTTAAACAGAAACGATTTATGAAAAAGGGAATCCAGTTTTTTGCAGCAGCTTGTATTTTAATAGCCTGCTCCAGTACGAGTAAAATAAAGCAAAGCAATGATTGGATCAGCTTGTTTGATGGTAAAACACTCAACGGATGGAAGGCTGGTGAAAGTCCAGAAACATTCTCTATTGAAGATGGTGCCATCAAAGTATTCGGTGTTCGTTCTCATTTGTATTATGATGGACCAGTCATGAACCATGATTTCACCAATTTTGAATTCAAGGCATTGGTCATGACAAAGCCTAATTCTAATTCAGGCATTTATTTCCATACTGTATTTCAAGATGAAGGATTTCCTGATAAAGGTTTTGAAGTTCAAGTAAACAATTCTCATTCAGATTGGAAAAGAACAGGTGGACTTTATGATATTAAGGATACTAAAGAAGTTTATGTAAATGATAATGTGTGGTATACTGAATATGTTCGTGTAGAAGGCAAACATGTTGTTGTTAAGATAAACGATGTTGTGGTTACCGATTGGACTCAACCAGAAGGCTTCACTCCACCTAAAGGGCACTCTGGACGTTTTATCGATAAAGGAACATTCGCACTTCAAGGACATGATCCCAAAAGCACGGTCTTTTATAAAGACATCATGGTTAAACCATTGAAATAATCTAGAAGGGAATAAGTCGATGATTTATTCCCTTTTTTTTATCAACCAAATTTCGGCGACTTGTGTGCCACGTTCAGCTTCTCCATCAACTTCTTGTGCACAGGAGAAGTTCAATCGTATTGTACCATCAGTAGTAATCTCTTTAGGAAGTGGAAACTCTACAATCGGTTTTTTCCCCATTTTGAGATAAGGATGAATAAGCGTGCCATCTGCTACGAGTTTTACGCTAGATCTAAATCTCCCTGTGTAGGCAATTCGAATTGAATATGTTGCATTGGTGTCTAATGAATCATATTTCATTTCTAATGGAGTATCATACAATGTATTGATTTGATTCATCCAGGCTAGTGGCGTAGTTTGTCCACTAAATCCTTTTGCCACAATTTCATGCACCCAATCTACACCTGAAAGTCCAACGCCAAAACTTACCCGAGGTGATTCAAGGCTACTGGGATCTTCTTCCCATGTCTTTTGTGCAACAATTCTTTTCCAAGACGCTGGTGTTCCCATGTTGTCGTAAAAGCCACCCGGTCCAGGATCTGTTCGATGTACTATATTTTCAATTGCTTGATCACGATCCGATTCTGACTCAAGTTTTAGTATTTCAGTTAATTGTTCAGTTAACCAGGGGCCATCATTTAGTGGGACGCCAATATTGTCGATAAAATTTCCTCTTCCTTCAGCCGCGTGATGCTTTTCAACTGTTAGTTGAGCACCAAAACTTCGATAAAGAGAATCAGATAAAGCAATGCATCGTTCTCTTAATGCTGGTTCGATGGGTTCAGTACTTGCTTTATCTAAAATTGTCAAGGCAGTTTTAATAGCATCCATTGATTCTCCTGCTTTTCGATGTTGCAGTACATTTCTAGCTATTTGCTCGAGATTTGTTTCGTAGCGTAAACGTTGTTGCGTGTAGGCATCAAAATACGCTCTGATGAGTCCGTTTTGAAATCGAGGATTCGCTAATACTTCAACAGATGCATTCTTTTCCAGTGTTTGCCATTGGTCAAGTGTTTGTTGAATGTATGGGTTACTGATGAGGGGTCCTCTAAAATGTTTTTCTAATGCTAACATCAACTCTGCGATTGAATCTTTATATGAGTAGCCGATAAAATAGTTTGCATAATCGCGAAGTGCTTCTATCGCTGGTATAGTTGGATTCCAATCCTGACTGCTCCATATAAATTTGTTGACATCGTCATTTGTTCCTTCGGAATAACTTATACTCCCTTGAGCAAATTGTGCATATCGGTTATGGATAAATTTTTCATCGAGTGGTCTTGGGTTAATGCTCTCTCTTCCCAAGGTCATCGCAAAGGCAAGGTCTAAATTTGGAATGGGATACTGCGAAGAAAAATTATGTGTAATGTCTGGATATAATCTGATTGGAATGGATGGATTTATATTCTTTTTTATTTCTTCCAACGATGCTTTAATCCAAGGTCCATAGACTACTCCACCAAACCAAGGATATTGTTTGTTGACATATTTATAAAATTGAGAATACCATTTTAAACTTGGTTTAAACGCTTGTGGCGAAACCCAAATTTTTGCATCAGGGTGATATTTAGTAAGCAACTTGGCTTCTTTTGCTAGCCATGCAAATAATTCATCAGGTTCTAGATTTCCAGGGTCACCTCCGGGCACGAAGAGGGCATTTAATTTGGGAATTGAACTGAATATTTTTTCTCTTTCATTCAATTCAAACTGAATCCCTTTTTTTGAGGAGTAGTCTTCTCCCATATTTGGATACCACATCCATACATCAAGTCCATAACTTTCACAGATACGAGATTGTTCTTTAATCATCTCGATGGCTGGTAATTTCATGTGGATGCTTACTGAGTCATCGTCTGTTCTTGGCGGCATGATCTCTATGCTATTGGCACCAAAGATGGCGAGGTCTCGAATGTATTGATCGAATTGTGCAACAGACCATGCATCGTATGCGTTCGTCTTTGGTCTATAGCCTAGTTGGTGACCACGTATTGGGTATGCAGGGGAGGAAGAGATTTGAATATTTTCTTGAACGAATAATTCGTTTGGAAGGATTTTCATTTCACGCATTAATTTTCCGATACCATATAAACAACCGCGGTCGTCGTTCCCAAGTATTATGATTTCATTGTTGCGTTTTAATATTTTAAATCCATCTGGGGTTGTTTGGGGTAATTTATTTAGTTCATTAATTTCTGTATTACTAAGTAGTTGAATGTTTTGTTTCGGGAGGAGTACAATTTTTTGAATATCGTCTGTTGCAGAGATTTCTTCTTTGATGGATACCTTGATTTGGCTTCTTTTGAAAATTTCTTCTTGAAGTACCTTTGCAGCCTTTTTTAGTTGAGGGGAGGATTGAGAAGTTATTTCAATTGATCTTGGATTGAATGATGCCCATTGCGTAAAACCAATGAATGGCAATACTGTCGCAAGTATGATTTGCAAGCTAATTTTATGAAAGAATTTGAGGCTATGTTTTAGGTTCATTTTCGAGCCATTTTAAGTCCATGACAAAGATTGGGTAAAATTGACCAATGTGAATAGCTTTTTCCAAAGAAAAGGGGCTGTCAGTGAAATTTTATTACCTTTACCCCCACTGAAATTTAAATTTATTTCATGGCAGAAATCAGTTCTAGACAATACTTAGATTTTGAAAAGCCGATCAAGGATTTGTATGATCAGATTGATCAGCTAAAACTAACGGCAGAGAAGAATAAGTTAGACTTATCTGACTCTATTAATCAATTAGAGGAGAAGATTCTAGATAAGAAAAAAGATATCAATGCAGCTCTTTCTAGCTGGCAAAAGGTTCAATTGAGCCGTCACCCCGACAGGCCTTATACACTCTCTTATATTGAAAGGATGTGTACTGATTTTATTGAATTGCATGGGGATCGAAATTTTAAGGATGACAAGGCTATAGTTGGTGGATTTGGTCAGATCAATGGCGAAACCGTCATGATTATTGGGCAACAAAAAGGTAGCAATACCAAAACACGTCAATTGAGAAATTTTGGTATGGCCAATCCCGAAGGCTATAGAAAGGCTCTTCGCTTAATGAAGCTTGCTGAAAAGTTCAATAAGCCCATTATCACGTTGGTTGATACTCCCGGTGCTTTCCCTGGTATAGAGGCTGAAGAGCGTGGTCAGGGAGAAGCGATAGCTAAAAATATTATTGAAATGATGCGTCTTGAGGTGCCTGTCATATGCATTATAATTGGTGAAGGGGCTAGTGGAGGTGCAATGGGTATTGGTGTAGGAGATCGAGTATTCATGATGCAAAACACATGGTATACGGTGATTTCGCCAGAAAGCTGCAGCTCAATATTATGGAGGAGTTGGGATCAAAAAGAAAAGGCTGCTGAAGAACTCAAGTTAACTTCTGAACACATGCTTAAATTCGGATTAGTGGATGGGGTTATTCCTGAGCCACTCGGAGGCGCTCATTGGGATCATGATGAAGCTGCTGAATTAGTGAAAACACAAATTGTTCAGACCCTTGAAGAATTGAAGAAAATTGATCCAGAAACTCGAATTGATCAACGCATCGATAAGTTCTCAAAAATGGGATTTTGGGAAGAAAATATACACTCATAATTTTTAGTTTATACAATGGCCAATCATCCTTTTTCAGGCACTGGTGTAGCAATCGTCACTCCTTTTCAACAAAGCGGGGCAATTGATTTAATTGCGCTCGAAAAACTTGTAGAACATCAAATAAAAGGGGGCATTAATTATTTGGTTGTGCTTGGAACAACAGGCGAGGGCTCTACATTGAGTAAAGAAGAAAAGAAGCAAATTTTTTCTGAAGTGAATCAATTCACTAAAGGCCGAGTTAGTCTTGTTGCCGGAATTGGTGGAAATGATACGCAAGGGGTCATTGATTCTTTCTCATCATACGACTTAACTGGATATAGTGCCATCTTATCGGTAAGTCCATATTATAACAAGCCTAATAATGAAGGGCTTTATCAACATTACAAAGCTATCAGTGCTGCAGCACCTTTGCCTGTCATCATGTATAATGTTCCAGGTAGAACGGGTATGAATGTGAATGCGGCTACTACCTTACGCATCGCGCGTGACTGCAAAAAAATCATCGCTACCAAAGAGGCTTCTGGAAATATGGAGCAGATTATGCAGATCATAAAGGATAAGCCAGCAGGATTTGAAGTAATCAGTGGGGATGATGGTATTACACTTCCTTTAATTGCTTGTGGCGCCATTGGTGTTATTTCTGTTTTAGCTAATGCATATCCTGCTCCTTTGTGCACCATGGTTAAACTTTGCTTAGAAGGAAATTTCGCCGATGCAAGGCCAATACATGAAAAATTAATGCCCATTATACATACCCTTTTTGTTGAAGGGAATCCTAGTGGAATAAAAGCCTACCTGAGTGAATTGGGGATCATGGAGGAATCTTTCAGGCTTCCTGTGGTTGGTGTTGGAGATCAATTGAAAAAGGAAATTAAGTCTTTAATGCAATCGCTATAATAAACTGATTTATACAATATAGCTTACCCCTTCTTTAGAAACTTCTGCATTATCAAAAATACGTTTCGCCTCTTGTTCAAATGTATTGAGGTCTTCGTATTTGCTACTGAAGTGACCCAGTAATAATTTTTTTGCTCCAGATTTCAATGCAATGGTTGCGGCTTGTGAACTGGTTGAATGATAGCGTAATTCAGCTTTTTCTACCTGATCATCTAGGTAAGTAGATTCATGGTAAATCAAATCAGCATGCTTGATGTGTGGTATAATGGTTTCATCATATTTCGTATCTGCACAAAACGCATACGATTTAGGTGCTGAGCCTTCATATGTGATCCAATCATTTTTAATGATATCACCTTTGGTATTGATAAAGTCTTCTCCTTGCTTTAGCGATTTATAGGCATCGATTGGAACATGATGCAAAGTTGCTTGTTCGACATTAATTTTTCGCAATTTTTCTTTTTCATTGAATACAAATCCCCAACATGGAATTCTGTGCGAAACAGGAAAGCATGAAACGGTTATGCCTGGTAGATCGAGCAGAATTGCCGCTTCTGTTATGGGATGAAAAATGAACTCATAACCAAAAGATGAATCTGACACTTTCATTTGAAGATCGATAACCTCTTTTAGTGCAGGAGTTGCATAAAGATGTAATGGATCTTTTCTATTGGTTAGAGAATAAGTATTGAGTAGTCCGGCTAATCCATAATAATGATCGCCATGAAGATGCGAAATGAAGATATGGCTGATCTTTGATCTTTTGATTTTATAGCGTTGCATCTGAATTTGCGTTGATTCACCACAATCGACCAAAAACTGATGTTCGTCGCTTGTGATAATTTGTGCAGTTTGATGCCTATTTTGAATGGATAGTGCTGAATTATTTCCTAGGATGGTGATGGCTAGCATGAGGTATTGGATGTTTTTTATTCAAAATCCGTGTCCAATTCTCGAACGATTTCTTCCATTTGTACAATGTCCCATGCTTCTGATTCAGTTGGGGTATGGTTTACTATTTCTAGCATACCCACTTCATTCAACGCTTCTTTGATGGGATTTGAAAGTCCAAATAAGACCAATGATTTTTTATCTTGATAAATCTTTTCATGCCATTTTAATAATAAATCGATTGATTCCTTTTCTATTTCGACTAGGGTTGTAAAGTCTAGTATAATGCTCTTATTTGCCTCTTTTTGCTTTTCCGTAACAAGTTTTATCAGTTCTTCTGCCATATTTGCAGTTAGTTTCTCCTCTGCAATTGAAATGACATAGAATATCTCCTTGGTATCAATTTTGACGTTCATGGTTGTTTGGTTAGGTTGTCTGGATGATTTTTCAGGCACAAAGATACCGAATTGTTTAAGACTGGTTAATGTTCGCATTCGGTCAGAAACAAGCGGATTCGTTAAAACCAAAAATGGGAATTATTCGTTATTATTGTATCGATACATTTTTTTAAAATCTTACCTTTTATGGATAATAATTTTTCTGCACAAGTTAAGGAGATCATTTCCTACAGTCGCGAGGAAGCATTGCGTTTAGGGAATGATTTTATAGGTACTGAACATTTGTTGCTTGGAGTCATTCGCGAGGGTGAGAATACTGCATTAAAAGTATTGCAGTCTCTGAATGTTGATTTGTATGAATTAAGGAAAGAGGTTGAATTGGCTGTGAAAGATAAGTCGGGTAAGAATATTCAGAACATCAATAGTCTTCCACTAACTCGTCAAGCTGAAAAAGTAATACGCGTTACAGTTTTAGAAGCAAAGGCATTAAAGAGTCCGTTGGTTGAAACGGAACATCTCTTGTTATCCATCTTGAAGAATAAAGAAAATATTGCAACTCAAATCCTCAATCAATTTGATGTGGATTATGACTTATTTAGAAATGAATTAGGTGCAGTAAGAAGCAATGATATAAAGAGTGAGTTTTCAGATGAACCTGAAGAGGAATTTGATGAGGAGCGTAAAAGTAGTCAACAAAAATCAGCGAAAGCTCCTGCAGCAGGCAAGAGCAAAACCCCTGTGTTGGATAATTTTGGCCGCGACATCACAAAACTAGCTGAATCTGGCACACTTGATCCGATAGTTGGTCGTGAAAAAGAGATTGAGCGTGTTTCCCAGATTCTATCTAGAAGAAAAAAGAATAATCCAATTTTGATCGGTGAGCCAGGTGTGGGTAAGACAGCCATTGTTGAAGGACTTGCCTTGCGAATTGTTCAACGTAAAGTATCCCGTGTATTGTTTGATAAACGTGTTGTATCCTTAGATTTAGCCGCGTTGGTTGCAGGTACTAAATACCGTGGCCAATTTGAGGAGCGTATGAAAGCCATCATGAATGAACTTGAAAAGAATAGGGATGTGATTTTGTTTATCGATGAAATTCATACTATTGTTGGTGCAGGCGGGGCAAGTGGATCGCTTGATGCATCGAATATATTTAAGCCAGCGTTATCTCGTGGTGAACTTCAATGTATAGGCGCATCTACGTTGGATGAGTATCGTATGCATATTGAAAAAGATGGTGCCCTTGATAGAAGATTTCAGAAAGTACTCGTAGAGCCACCTTCCGTTGAAGAGACTATCCAAATTCTTAATAATATTAAGTCTAGGTATGAAGAATATCACAATGTTGATTATTCTCAAGATGCCCTTGATGCTTGCGTTAAGCTTAGTGATCGTTATATGACCGATAGGTTATTGCCCGATAAAGCAATTGATGTATTGGATGAAGTTGGTGCTCGTGTTCACTTGAAGAACATCAACGTTCCTGATGAGATTATTGAATTAGAAAAGAAAATAGAAGATATTAAGCTTGAAAAAAATAGGGTGGTTAAAAGCCAGCGTTTTGAAGAAGCAGCAAGCTTAAGGGATTCAGAAAAGAGATTGCAAGAAGAGCTGGAAGCAGCCAAAAATAATTGGGAAGAAGAATCTAAGCACAAGCGCTTCCCAATAAGTGAGGAGGATATTGCTGAGGTAGTGAGCATGATGACGGGTATCCCTGTGAAGAGAATGGTTCAAGCTGAAACTGAGAAGCTTCGCAATATGGGAGCGGATATGAAGGCGATGGTTGTTGGCCAAGATGATGCCATAAGTAAAGTGGTGAAAGCGATACAACGTAATCGCGTAGGATTGAAAGATCCCAAAAAGCCAATCGGAACTTTTATCTTTTTAGGTCCAACCGGTGTTGGTAAAACAGAGTTGGCAAGAGCACTTTCTAGATATATGTTTGAAGCTGAAGATGCACTCATTCGTATTGATATGAGTGAATACATGGAGAAGTTCACGGTGAGCCGATTGATTGGTGCACCTCCAGGCTATGTTGGTTATGAAGAAGGTGGACAGTTGACTGAGCGTGTTCGCAGAAAGCCATATTCAGTTATTCTGTTGGATGAAATAGAAAAAGCTCACCCAGATATATACAATATTTTATTGCAAGTATTGGATGATGGACAGCTTACTGATGGACTTGGTAGAAAAGTGGATTTTAAGAATACCATGATTATCATGACATCTAATATTGGAGTAAGGCAATTGAAAGATTTTGGTGAAGGGGTAGGATTTGCAACTAGTGCTCGTCAGGCTAATGCAGAGGAAGCTAATAAAGCCGTTATTGAAAAGGCGCTTAAGCGTACTTTCTCACCAGAGTTCTTAAATAGGGTTGACGATGTTATTATTTTCAATTCACTAGAGAAGGAGCATATCTTCCAGATTATCGATATCCTGATGAAAAGTGTGATGAAGAGACTTACTGCACTTGGATTCTCTATGGAGTTGACGGCTGAAGCAAAAGATTTCATTGCTGAAAAGGGGTACGATCAACAATTTGGTGCTAGGCCTCTACACCGTGCTATTCAGAAATACCTTGAAGATCCATTGGCTGAAGAAATATTGAACATGAATATCAAGCCGGGTGATATTATGGTTGCGGACTTGGATAAAGAAAGTCAGAAGATTACGTTCTCCATAAAAGAAGGAACGCAGCTGATTGAAAAGTCTGAAGCATAAGTATACAATTCATTAAGTAATTTTGTCCCGACTTACCATCGGGACTTTTTTTATGCATAACACATTGGTTGGAACAGATATCCGTATAGCGAAATCTTTCTTAGAAGAAGGGGAATTAGTTGCTATACCTACTGAAACTGTTTATGGGTTAGCCGCCAATGGCCTTGA
>CANGBH010000059.1 GCA_947451935.1 Chitinophagaceae bacterium | reverse complement strand
TAAGGCTTGGCGGTGTAAGTGTTGTAGCTAGTCTAAATCCTTCTAATAGTATCGAAGAAATTCTATCGTATGCAGGAGCTTCACTGGTTGCATTAAGATAATCTGATCCTCGTTGCGCTACTTCTTTATCCAAGAACATTGATTTGTTTATGCTAGGGATTTCATTCAAGCTTTTATATGGAATAAGGACATATATTTTCTTAGACTTTGCCGTGTCGTTCGACATGGCAGTAAAGGTTCCAATTTTGCCAATTCCTTTTTTGTGTAGGTATGGAATCAATGCATCTCCGATAAATTGATCAATTAGTTTTTGTTGCTCAGTTGAATGGTACTCATAAATGCGGATTTCAAAAAAGTCTTTTGCTTGTTTTTTATTTTGGGCCTGACTGCCTAGTGTAAAAAATGATGCTAGGATAAGAAAAAAGTATTTCATCTGTTTAGTTTTACGTTATGATAAAGATAGTATTATAGTCAATGAATGTAATGATATAATTGAATTAGCTAAGTCGAATATTCACTCCTGGAATACTTTCAGCTAATGTATATCCATATTGGCTAGCAGGTGTTTGGTATCCTTCGGTCCAGTTGCCGTTGATTATTTCATTTGCGATAATCAGGGAGGCGTGTGCAGTGAACGTATATCCTTCGGGTCCGGTAAGTCTTGCTTCTGCTGTTACACCATCATTATTTGTTACTTTTCCCCATACAAAGCATTTTCCGTTTTCCCTCATGCTTTCATTAGGACCTGCAGGGGCTGCATCAATTTTCTTTTGCGCCATTTTTTTCATAAAGGGTGTTCTAAGAAACCAATTGAATAGCTTTTGGTATTTCAATTGGTTAAATCGCCTAGGTTTTATAGCTGTAAATGTCTCAATATTGGGTATACCGGTAGTATGATATGCTGTTGATATATCGCCCCATGGGATACTCATACAGAAAATACTTTTTGTACCAAAATCAACCATCATGCCATGTTCACCTAGTGGCACTTGAATAAGTTTTCCATTTTTTCTTTTTGCACCTCCTTGTCCCATTTTTTCAGCCATGGTGGTTGCTGTACCATGAGAGATCATGCTACCAACTGTTGCAAATGCGATTTTTAAATCAATTGCATCGGGTAATGTTTCATGCAAAAGTTTTGCGATACAGTCTGTTGGCACCACGTCAAAGCCTACACCAGGCATCAGCATGCAATTCATTTCAACTGCTTTGGAGTGATATTTTTTTACCAACTCAAAACAGGCAAAGTCGCCATTGATATCTGTATAGTGGACACCGTTCCTAATGCATGACTCTACCATCGGTTTTGCGGTATGGCTAAATGGTCCAGCAGCATGGATAACTAGGCTATGTTTTGTAACAACATCATCAAGGTTGTTGCTGTCTATTAAGTCTATAATTTCAAATGGGAGATTTAGGCTTGTAGCTAATGCTTTTATTGCGTCTTCATTTCTGCCGGCTAGGGTTAGTTTTAGGTGGTAGTGACTTGCCAACCTTGCAATTAATTCACCGGTGTAACCATTTGCTCCGTATAATAAGATTCGTTTTTCGTGCATGCTAATTATTTTTAAAAATACACAACGTGTAGTACATTGATTTGTCTATGCAAGGTACATCATTATATCCCATTGACTTCTCGACTAGTGTTGGTCTCCGGGGTATCAATCAGGCTAAAGAATGTATCTTTGTTCAAATTTAGGACATGGAGTTTCAGCAGCAGGTTATGCAGGCGGTGGGAATGATTAGAACCCAATACTTAGGGTACCCTAATGTTGGGGTTATTTTGGGGAGTGGATTAGGGGCATTCATTGATTACATTGACGTTGAACACGAGATACCTTATTCAGAAATCCCTCATTTTCCTGTAACTACTGTTGAGGGGCATAGTGGTAAGCTGATCTTTGGGAAGATTGGCAACAAGTCTATTGTGATTATGGCAGGACGTTTTCATGCTTATGAAGGGTATTCGCCTAAGGAGGTTGTTTTTCCTATTCGAGTCCTGAAAATGTTAGGAGTGCAGCAGCTGTTTATTTCAAATGCTGCTGGGGGTGTACATCCCGACTTTAACGTAGGTGATTTGATGGTGATTAGGGATCATATTAGTTTTGCTATTATTAATCCCTTAATTGGGCCTAACAACGAGGCATTTGGTCCTCGCTTCCCAGACATGAGTGAACCTTATTCCAAGACATTGATAGCAAAGGGGCATGAAGCTGCTTTGAAGCTTGGCTATACATTGAAAGAAGGTATTTACTTTGGGGTAACTGGTCCAACTTTTGAAACGAGAGCAGAATACAAACTTATTCGAACTCTTGGTGCAGATGCCGTTGGGATGAGTACTGTGCAAGAGGTGATTGCTGGGGTACATTGCGGTATGAATATATTTGCGATGAGTGTCATTACAGATATTGGCATACGTGAAGAAGAAAATAGAATTACACATGAGGATGTATTAGCTGCAGCAACTGAAGCAGAGCCTAAGCTCACCGCAATTTTTAAGGAAATTATAGAATCATTATAAGGGAATAACTTTATTACACTTCGGCTTCATGAAGAGATTGATAAAACAGCATTTTAATTGGATATACCATCTGCCTTGTGCAAGGATGTTTATGCTCGTGTTGTTTTTAATTTTTTTAGGAGCTACAGAAACATATGGTCAGGGACGTGGGATGATGGGCAGGATGTCAGGTGGTTCATCTCGAGGTGGTGGACGAGGTGGTGCAGCAAAAGGTGGAGGTGGGAGTGATTCCCTTTCCTTTGAAAAGCGAAATTTTGCTGATGATTCGGTTAATGTCCGATTTAGATATTTAGATACCGCCAGATATACTGTATTAGACTCATCGATTGACGATTATTATAAACGTGTACCACTTAAGCAGGAATATGTTTATTTAGGGAATAACGGAAATGCTGCAAGACCACTGTTATTCTCACCAATGCGATCACCTGGTTGGGATGGAGGATTTCATGCACTCGACTTATATGCATTTACCATTGATGAAACTAAGTTCATGAACACCACTAAGCCCTATACACAACTTGGTTTTTTGGTTGGAAGTAAGGCGGAGCAAAACCTAGATATTATCCATACGCAGAATATTAGTCCTGATTGGAATTTTGTTGTTCAGTATCGGCTAATTAATTCTCCTGGTGCATTTAATTCTCAGAATACAAATCATAATAATATTCGATTTAATTCTGATTATACTTCTAAGAGTAAGCGGTATCATGCTTTTTTTATATTTATGTCAAATGCTCTACAATCGTCTGAGAATGGAGGGATTGTTAGCAATGATTATTTGGTGAATGAAAATAAAGCATATAATGATCGCTTTAATATTCCTACTAATCTTGCCTCGGCAGCATATTCAAGTAGAAACTTTTTCAATGTTAAACTCAATACGGGAAATCGTTACACGGAGAGACAGCTATTGTTTCGTCAGCAATATGATTTTGGTAAAAAAGATTCCGTGGTAACGGATTCAACGGTGACAAGATATTTCTTGCCTAGGGTTCGGTTTGAGCATACTGTGCATACTTTTTCATATGACTATAAGTACATGGACATTCAGGCCTCATTGGCTCCGAACTTCTATAAGGATAATTACGGGTTTGTCGATGTTCCTGAAAAACTATCCTTTGAACAGCAATGGAAGATTTTAAAAAATGATTTTTCTATTATTCAATTTCCTGATGCTAATAATCCACTTCAGTTTTTTAAGGCAGGCATATCGTATTCTCATTATAGTTCCGATACAGGGGTGCTAAAAAATTCATTTGTAAATGTTATGGTTCATGGGGAATACCGTAACAGGACAAAAAACAAAAAATGGGATATGTTATTGTCTGGCGAGCTTTATCCTGCTGGAAGGGATGCTGGTAATTATGATATCTTAGCAAGGTTACAGCGTTCGCTTGGCAAGAAGCTTGGCTTGGTTGAATTGGGATTCCAAAACATAAATCGATCGCCTTCTTATCTTTTAAATTATGAGAGTATTTTTCCAGTAATTAAGAAGGATGGATTGCGAAATGAAAATGTGACTGGTTTATATGCTTCGTTGTTTATGAACTCG
Organism: Chitinophagaceae bacterium; assembly: GCA_947451935.1. Classification (GTDB taxonomy): domain Bacteria; phylum Bacteroidota; class Bacteroidia; order Chitinophagales; family Chitinophagaceae; genus Pollutibacter. The sequence goes on along the minus strand of CANGBH010000059.1, from coordinate 6,804 downwards.
ATCAAAACGAAGTTGGTATTTAATTATTATCTAAATAGCAATTATACCTATTTCAGTAATTATAACACTGTTGATCAATACTCAACCATTTTTAATTTTATCAGGGCTGGTATAAGTAAGCAGTTCAAGTTAAGCAGAAAATGGAATTGGTATATGGATATATACGTACAGTCTGTGGCAGGTAATGCGCCAATCCATTTACCTTGGTTGTATACTCGAAACCGTCTTGCCTATGAATCAACTCCATTTAGGAATTTGGTTGTTTCTACGGGCATAGATTTGCGTTATTATAACTCATATTATGCAGATGGATATTCTCCAGTATTGGGTCAGTTTTTCTATCAAACTCAGCAAAAGATCTCTACTCTTCCAGATCTAACCGCATACATGAATTTTAGGGTTAGGAGCTTTACCGCTTTTATTCGCTTGGAGAATTTAAACACGGCTACTACGAAGTATGGCTTTGGGTTCAAAAACAGCAATCTAGCGGCGCCTTTATATGCTATGCCAGGGATGGTGTTTCGGTTAGGTATATTTTGGAATTTTGTTAATTAGGGTTTAACAAAAAAGGGGCAAAGGCACATAACTAAAAAGGGACAGAGGGACAAAGGCATATAACTAAAAAGGGACAGAGGGGCAAAGGCACATAGCTAAAAATGGACGTTATTGCCTTTTTTGTATTTGAAATTTTGGAAAACGCTAAGATTGTTAACACAGCTGTAACTTGCTTATTTCTTGAATATCATCTAACTTTATACTGTGAAAAGAATTATAGTCATATTGCTTTTGATGATTCATGCTGCTGCGAGTAGCGGTACAGTCATTAGTTTGCATTATTGCATGGATTCTTTTGCCAGTGTAAGCATTGGCCATAAAGAAAAAAAGGGCTGTGATTTATGCGGCATGGATAACAGAGGATGTTGCCATGATGATGTAAAGGTTATAAAGCTTGATAATTCTCAGTATCTCCAAACTTCTACACATTCTTTTCCTAATCATACTGAAGTTTTTTTTAATGATGCATCATTTCTGATTGCGCATCCAATAAGTCATCTGCCTTCTGCTGACTATAGTTTACATACTTCTAGTTTCCGAGAAGGACCTCCACTCTTTTTAATGAATTGTAATTTTCGCATCTGATCGTGTTTGTATAATTCATTTTCTTCCATACCAAACTTGGTATTGATTTTATACATTTAAAAACACAATCATGAAAAATATATTATTATTTACATCAATCTTATTTACAGTACTTTTTACTGGAACTGCATTTGCACAAAAAAATAAAACGGAAGACATTAAAGTTTGGGGCAACTGTGGGATGTGTCAAAAGACCATTGAAGGGTCTGCTTTGAAAGGTGGCGCGAGCAATGCAAGTTGGAATAAGGAGACAAAAATTTTGACTGTTACCTATAATCAAAAGAAAGCTGATGCCAAGTCTATTCAAGAGGCTGTAGCAGCTTCTGGCTATGACACTCAAGATGTAGTGGCCTCTGCTGAAGCGTACAAAAATTTACATTCTTGCTGTCAATATGATCGCAAGGTTGTTGATAAATCTAGCTCCTCAGATAAGATGACATGCGACAAAGACGCCAAATGTGACAAGGATATGTCATGTTGCAAAGAGGGTAAGTCTGATAAAGATATGGCTGTATGCAAAGAGAAAGATTGTTGTAAGGATATGGCTAATTGTACTGACAAAGCCTGTTGTAAAAAGTAATTCACTTGGGCGGCCTGGTACAGGCCGCCCATATTTTAATTTATTATGAAGAAGTATTTATGTTGTCTGCTTGTCGGACTATCTTTTGCATTAGCCACCACTGCACAAATCACCAAGGCGACATTACAAGCAAGTGGCTTGACTTGTGCACTTTGTGCAAAGGCAGTCTATTCTAATTTATCATCATTACCTTTTGTAGACAGTATTGATACAGATTTGAATGCTTCGGCATTTGTGATAACTTTTAAAAAAGGCATGATTGTTGATTTAGATGCATTGAATAAAAAAGTTCAAGATGCCGGTTTTTCAATTGCATCACTTTCGGTTTCTGCACATATCGTTCCAGGTAAAATAGAGCTTGATAAACATATCACAATTGGGCAGCAGGTTTTTCATTTTTTGAATGTTAAAACACAAGACGTTGCTGAAGACATAACGTTTAAATTGGTGGATCAGGCTTTTGTTTCTGCTAAAGAGTTTAAGAAAGTAGTCACATTAACTAAAATGCAATGTGTCAAGACCGGTAGGGCTGAATCTTGTTGTGCAGCTGATGGAATCAAAGAATCAACGCGTATTTTTCATGCCATCATTTAATCAAGGAAATGAAACGTTTTTTACTTATTATCCTTTTTTCATGGTTGACTATATATGTTGTTTCTGCGCAGGAACTTTATGTATTTAGTGAGCCAGCTTCTACTATGCCAGCAAACTCTTTTAGCGTTAAATATACTGGCAAGTTTGTTGAACAAGAGACGAGTGGCAAAAACCTCATTTCAAGTAGGCATATGTTTGAGACAGCCTTCGGCTTGAGTAAAAAGTTGATGATTCATCCCTCTGTAACAGTTTCAGATATGTATACCAATAGTGCCACTCGTTATGAGTCGATTGGCCTATACGTTAAGTATCGATTCCTTTCCATTGATGAAGTGCACAAGCATTTTCGTGCTGCCTTTTATGCAAAGGGAGTGATAGGCCGAAATGACCTTAAGTATGAGGAGCTTACTGTAGATGGGGATCATACTGCAGTCCAAGGCGGATTTATATTCACACAACTTATTCATAAGCTTGCTATCTCTTCTACAATTGGGTTAACAGAGGTATTAAATAATGAGCGATGGTTAAAATATGACGGAGCAAGGCATTACAGTTATCAAAACTTCGCGTATAGCCTTTCTGCTGGATATCTATTATTGCCTAGACAATACAAAGGCTTTAAACAGACTAATTTAAATGTCTATTGTGAGTTTATGGGTGGAACCGCCATCGATAGAAGAGCAGGTTATTTTGATATGGCACCTGCATTACAACTTATCATCAATAGTAATTCAAAGGTAAATTTAGGGTATCGTTTTCAGTTGTTTGGTGGTGCATACCGGATGGCGCCTTCCGGATTATTGGTGTCTTATGAGAGATCATTTTTAAATGTATTCAAGCATAAATTATGATAAAAGTCATCTCCTCCATTTTTATCTGGTTTATACGTCTTTTTCAAAAAAAGGATTGTTGCAAGTAGGTTTCAAATCCTTATAAATTAGTATCTTGAAGCCGTGAAAAAATTTGTCTTTATTATACTCTCTTTGCAGATCATTACATCGGGAAATTTCCTGGGCGAAGTGGTTAAATTCAACAGTTTAATAGAGCATTTTAGTGAGCATGAAAAAGGAGCTAATCCTTTAACCATGCTAGAGTTTTTACAATTGCATTATTTCAATCCCAAGCATGAAAATTCTGATCCTAAACGACATGCTTCACTTCCATTGCATCAGTCTAATATAAGTTTTACAGTAGTATATAATTCCCTTGCTGATCCTCTTCAGTTGGAGCAATTCCCTGAAATATCTTCCATGAATTTTACGCCTATTAATAAAGGCTTAACTCCTCAATACAAGCAGGTTTCTGTATTTCAACCTCCTCGAGTAATCTGATTTTTTTGATTACTGGTATTTCTTCTATTTTTTTGATTTCGATAACTAGAAGGTTCTGTGGAACAGAAATGTTTCTATATAACCATAAATAAGATGTAGTATGTTAAATAAAATCATCGCTTATTCAATAAAGAATAAGCTTATTGTTGGTTTATTTGTAATTGCTTTAATTGGTTGGGGCAGTTATGAAGTGACGCGGTTGCCAATTGATGCAGTACCTGATATTACGGATAATCAAGTCCAGGTACTTACGGTCTCTCCTTCACTGGGAGCACCAGATATAGAACGCCTTGTTACGTTTCCAATAGAGCAAGCTGTAAGTAGTATCTCAGGAATAAAACAAGTTAGAAGCTTTTCGCGATTTGGTCTTTCCTTAGTTACGATTGTATTTAATGATGAGACGGATTTGTATTGGGCGAGGCAACAAATCAGTGAGAAATTGCAACAGGTTCAACGTGATATACCTGAAGGAGTGGGGTCACCTGAATTAGCTCCTGTTACAACTGGACTAGGTGAAATTTACCAATATGTAGTGCGTCCATTAAAAGGGTTTGAAGGGAAGTATGGTCCAATGGAATTACGAACCCTACAAGATTGGGTTGTGCGTAGACAGTTGCTCGGCACACCTGGTGTTGCTGAAGTGGCAAGTTTTGGTGGAAAGCTTAAGCAATATGAGATTGCTGTTAAACAAGAACAATTAAAGGCGCATCAATTAACGATATCCGATGTGTTTGATGCATTAGAAAAGAACAATCAAAATACAGGGGGTGCATATATTGAGAAGGGCCCTACTGTATTATACATCCGCAGTGAAGGTCTTACCGCCAGTTTAGAGGATATACAAAAGATTGTTGTAAAAAATTTAGACAATGGCATTCCATTGTTGATGCGCGATGTAGCAACCATTCAATACGGCTCGGCCATTCGTTATGGCGCTATGACGTATAATGATAAGGGAGAGGTAGCTGGAGCGGTGGTTATGATGTTAAAGGGTGAGAATTCTTCGGCTGTAATCAAAAGGGTAAAGACTCGAATTGCTGAAATTCAAAAAATGATGCCTGAGGGAGTAGTCATTGAACCTTTTCTAGATCGAACTAAAATGGTTAACAATGCCATCAAAACAGTAGAAACAAATTTGATGGAAGGTGCACTTATTGTGATTTTTGTGTTGGTATTCTTTTTAGGCAATCTTAGGGCAGGACTTATTGTATCTTCTGTGATTCCATTATCTATGCTCTTTGCTGTTATCTTGATGAATGCATTTGGTGTTGGTGGGAATTTGATGAGCTTGGGTGCCATTGATTTCGGTCTGATTGTAGATGGCTCTGTCATTGTAGTGGAAGCCATTCTTCATCGTTTTTCTCATTCGAAGCATTTTAGAAGTCTTGGTGTGATTACACAACGTGATATGGATGATGAAGTGGGTGCATCCACTGGCATGATGATTAAGTCGGCTGTATTCAGTCAAATCATTATTTTGATTGTGTACTTACCTATTCTTTCACTACAAGGGATTGAGGGGAAAATGTTCAAGCCAATGGCACTAACAGTAGCATTTGCTATACTAGGTGCATTCTTACTTTCCATTACTTATGTTCCGATGATGGCGGCATTGAGCTTGAGTAAAAAACTGAAACATAAGATGTCCTTGGCCGATAGATTTATGGCCTCATTAGAAAAATTTTATCAGCCCTTATTGAATCGTGCTATTTTATTTCCTAAAACAATCATTGCCTCTACCTTGGCTATTTTTATCATCGCCATTTTCATTCTTAGTAGGATGGGTGGGGAATTTATTCCTGAATTAGAAGAAGGTGATTTTGCGGTAGAGACTCGTTTACTTACGGGTAGTAATCTAAATAATACGATCCAATCAACTCAGCAGGCGACAAAAATTTTACTCGATAAATTTCCAGAGGTTGAAAAAGTGGTAACTAAAATTGGTAGTGCAGAAATCCCAACTGATCCAATGCCTTTTGAGGCTGGTGATATGATTATTGTCTTGAAGGATAAATCAGCTTGGACCTCAGCAAAAACATTTCCTGAGTTGAGTGAAAAAATGACAAAAGCATTAGAAGTAGTTCCTGGTATTACAGTGGGTTTTCAATTTCCCGTTCAAATGCGGTTCAATGAATTGATGACTGGTGCACGTCAGGATGTGGTATGTAAAATATTTGGCGAGAATCTTGATACCCTTAGTTATTACGCACATCGTTTAGCCGATATCATGCGATCTGTTAATGGGGCAAAAAATATCTATGAAGAACGTGTTACGGGTATGCCTCAGGTTGTCATAAAGTATAATCGAGATGCGATGGCGAAGTATGGATTGAATGTGAGTGATATTAATAGGGTTGTGAATGCAGCGTTTGCAGGACAGATTGCAGGTCAAGTATATGAAGGAGAGAAGCGATTTGATATGGTTGTTCGTCTTGATGGAGCGTCTAGAAAGAATATTGCCGACATTCAAAATTTGTTAATTCAAACGAAGCAAGGTTCACAAATTCCATTATCAATGGTTGCAGGGATAGAAGAGATTGAAGGGGTAAATCAAATACAACGTGAAAATACACGAAGACGAATTATCGTTGGCTTTAATATTGGCGGAAGGGATGTGCAAACTATTGTGAAAGAGTTGCAGCAAAAAGTAACTAATGAGTTGAATTTATCTAGGGAGTATACTATTCAGTATGGCGGTTCTTTTGAGAATATGACTGCGGCTAAAGAGCGATTATCCATAGTCGTTCCCATTGCATTACTCTTGATCTTTTTGTTGTTATATTTCGCATTCAATTCAGTCAAACAAGGTTTATTAATCTACACCGCTATTCCATTATCAGCCATTGGTGGCATATTGGCATTGTGGATGAGGGATATGCCATTTAGTATTTCAGCTGGCGTTGGATTTATTGCATTGTTTGGTGTTGCGGTATTGAATGGAATATTATTGGTTACAGAATTCAATCGATTAAAGGCTGAAGGTTCGCATGATGTTGCTAGAATTGTGATCCATGCCACTAAGTCGAAGTTAAGGGCCGTATTGATGACAGCCTTGGTGCCTTCACTTGGTTTTATACCGATGGCCATTAGTACTGGAGCTGGTGGTGAAGTGCAAAAGCCACTTGCTACAGTAGTTATAGGGGGATTGATTATTTCTAC
>CANGBH010000058.1 GCA_947451935.1 Chitinophagaceae bacterium | reverse complement strand
TCTTATAAGGGAGCAAGGATTTTCAATATGATCTTTTTTCTTGTTGATGATAAGGTCTGCCAAGGTTTTCCCCATGGCTGAAAAATCGGTTGATATCGTGGTGATCCCATTTGCTACAATTGACTTCAAGGGAGTGTCATTGTATGATATAATTCCAACATCTTTACCAAGTTTAAATTTTTTATCATTTGCTTGTTGTACAATGTTTACCAAGCTATTGTCATCAAAAACCAAATAAGCTTCACCTTGTGTGATTTTATATTCATTTAGTTTTTTAGTGATCAAGAAATCGATTTTAAAGTCTGTGCAAAATTCTTTGAACCCTTTTTGCAAGTTGGTGGGAACATGACTAAGCTCTGGTATGAAGAGTACTATTTTAGTATACTTCTTCAGCAAGTCAGTTCCGGAATAAAGGGCCTCGTATATATCTCTTCGGAAGGATTGGCAGACGGAAGGGTATGATTGTCCGTAAATTTTTCTACCCCTATCTAGTATATATAGCTTGTCTTTAGGTATTAGGTTAATGGCAGAATCAATTGTTTTGCTTGGGATAGGCATTACTACATAGTCAGTATAATTTCCTATACTTTCTCTGACTAATGTTTCGAATGTTTTGGTATTGAAGTTGTGAAAAAATATTTCATATACCCCTTGTCTTTTTAATTGATTTCTAAATGCTTCAAGTAGTGTTTCCTTATATGGAGTGAGCTTGTCGAACAGCAAAAATATTTTTCGTTTCTGGGGTACGTTTGCTTTGGCTATATAATACCCTTTTCCTGGCCTGGATAAAATAATGCCACGTGACTGAAGGTAGCTAAACGCCATCATCACGGTATCCCTTGATATATTATACCGATTAGAGATTTCATTGATTGATGGGATCTTATTGTTTTTTTTGAGCTCTTTTGACTCAATGCCCTGCACTATACTTTCAACTAATTGTTTGTATTTGGGAACATGGCTGCTTTCTTCAATTTTTATCACTTCAACAGTTTGTGGTGGATGTAGGTTAAATGGTATGTGTTATTAAATTTAATTGATTTTGTTAACTCAAAAAAAATTCAATCTCTTTTGTCGAACTGTTAGCCACAGGTAGGTATGCATTTAATTTTGTGAACTGGTATTTTTTAAGTCTATTTTATCGGTGTAATCAATTGTATTATAGCTATTTATAAATCTAAGTATACGCTAAAACAACCAATTGCTTCATGATAATTCGCTATTAATTTTTTTATTTCAGAAATAAAATTAAATTCACGTTATGGTTAAAATTGTTGTGCTATCCTGTCAACAATTTAGGCGAATAATTCAGTGCTTTTATTTCATCCCTGTTAACAATTAAACATGGCATCGTTAGCGATAGATTTTGGTGGTACGCAAGTGAAATTTGGGTTAATTGATCAGGAGGGTGTTGTATTGTGTGCCGCTAAAGTAGATTCAACTGCGAATGAAACGATTGCGTTCAACCTCGAATTAATTAGCCAAAAGATTCGTGAATTGATGGAGTCAAAGGAGATTGATGCACGTAATGTTACTTCCATTGGCATTGCCTTGCCCAGTATAATTAATTCCAAAGAAAATATTGTCTTGTCTGAATACGTCAAGTATACAGATGCAAATACATTTGATTTCAATCGTTGGGCTCTTGAAGAATGGGGTGTTCCTGTTATTCTTGAAAACGATGCACGCGCTGCATTGGTCGGTGAATGGAAATTCGGTGCGGGTAAAGAATTTGCCAATATTGTTTTATTAACACTGGGTACTGGTGTAGGCAGTGCGGTATTGATTGATGGAAAATTATTTCGTGGGTCAAATTTCATAGGGGGAAATTTAGCTGGACATATTGCAGTAAATATTTCAGGAGCACCCTGTAACTGTGGTTTTATTGGATGCCTTGAAACAGAAGCCTCTAGTTGGGCATTGCCTTCAATTGTTGAACGCTTAGGTGTAAAATCGGACATTGATGCGCTTGCACTTCCATCTTTAAATTTTTTCCACCTATTTAGTGCAGCTGATCAAGGTAATGAAGCAGCTAAAAAGGTGATTGATCATTGCATAAAGACATGGGCTATGGCGGCAGTTAATGTTACGCATATGTATGATCCTGAGGTAATCATAGTAAGTGGAGGAATCATGCAACGATCAGATGATATATTGCCACATATGCAACATTATATAGATACCTATTCTTGGTTATCTCCTGGTTCTGTTACTGTATTGCCGGCTCAACAGGTTGAGTATGCTGGTTTATTAGGGATGTCTTTTTTATCCCATTCAATTCAAACAACATAATGTGAAAAAATCAAACTACGACAAGTATCCACACATAGAAATTTCTGCAAACAACAATGAAGTTTGTGAAGGCTGGATTGCCATCAATGAAAAAATAAATCAGACCATTAAGCAATCTGTGAAAGGTAAATCGATCATCGTGATTGAATGTTATCAAGGTATTGATCGAGATGAATTGAAAAGCAGTTTGCAAAATGGACTTCAGCATGCTAAATGGGTTGATGTAGAATCAGCTTGGAAAGCAGAAAAGGAAATCATCGACATGGTTTATCCATTTGTAACCGATGATGCCATTTTTGGATATATGACTAGTTTGACTATGTCTGACTATTTCGACTCAGAAAAATTAAGCACATTGCGAAGTGAAGTTGATCAGGTTGAACAAGGGGTGATCGTACTCTTTGGGCATGGAGCTTCGTTGGTATCTAAGCAGATTGATTTATTGGTTTATGCTGATATGGCTCGTTGGGAGATTCAACTTAGGATGCGAAAAAATCAAGTGACGAATTTGGGAATACAAAATTCGAAAGCTTCTTTTTCAGAACAATATAAGAGAGGATATTTTGTTGATTGGCGTGTATGTGATCTATTGAAAAGAGAATTGATGAATAGGTGGGATTTCGTTTTGGATACGAATAAAAAAGGAAGTCCTAAAATGATTGAGGGAAAACTCTTGCTTTCTGCCTTAACCGCAGCCGCTAATCGTCCATTCCGTGTGGTGCCATTTTTTGATCCGGGTCCATGGGGTGGCCAATGGCTAAAGAAGAATTTCGAATTAGACCCTAGTGCTGTTAACTATGCATGGGGATTTGATTGCGTTCCTGAAGAGAATAGTTTATTGATAAAATGCAATGACATTGTCATTGAGGTGCCATCTATCAATGTTGTGTTTCATGAGCCAACATCTTTATTAGGTGAAAAAGTATTTAATCAATTTGGCGCAGAATTTCCAATCCGTTTCGATTTTCTGGATACTATTGAAGGAGGAAATTTGAGTTTACAAGTACACCCTCTAACCTCTTATATCAAAGAGAAGTTTGGCATGGATTATACGCAAGATGAAAGTTATTATATGCTAGATGCATTACCCGGTGCTTTTGTCTACCTCGGTTTGAGGGATGATGTCAATCCAGAAAACATGGTGGCTGAATTGAACGAAGCGCAAAAGTTGGGCGGACGATTTGACGCTGAAAAGCATGTTGCAAAGTGGCCATTGAAGAAGCATGATCATTTTTCTATACCTGCAGGAACTGTTCATTGTAGCGGTGCAAATGCCTTAGTATTGGAGATAAGTGCGACTCCCTATATTTTCACGTTTAAGTTATGGGATTGGAATCGTCTAGGTCTTGATGGAAAACCAAGACCGATTAATATTGCACATGGTGAAAAGAATATCAGATGGGAGAGAAATGCCACTTGGGTTGAGAAAAATAGGTTGAATTTACTAGATGTATTGCAAGAAGAAGAGGGTATTCGCGAAGAAAGAACAGGATTGCATGAGAGTGAATTTATTGAAACCAGAAGACACTGGTTTACTAAAACAGTTTCGCATCATACAAAAGGGGGTGTAAACGTATTGAACTTGGTTTCTGGTGATGAAGCTATTGTGGAAAGTCCAACCGCAGCTTTTAAGCCATTTGTTGTTCACTATGCTGAAACATTCATCATTCCGGCTGCTGTTGGAGAGTATACCATTCGTCCATATGGAGAGTCATTGGGAAAAGAATGTGCTACGATTAAAGCGTATATTAGATAAATCAACCATTTAAAAATTGCCATATGGATCAGCTAGATCAAACAGCTCAAAAAAAACTCACCCTTTTTATTCTCAAAGTTTCCGTTGTAGCGGCAATTGGAGGATTGCTATTCGGTTATGACACTGCGGTTATTGCCGGTGTAATTGGCTATTTGGAAATTAAATTCAAATTATCACCATTGATGGTAGGGTGGGCAGCCAGTAGTGCCATTTGGGGTTGTGTGTTCGGTGTATTGTTTACCGGATACATTAGTGATCGTATTGGCAGAAAAAAATCATTAATCATCACTGCGATTTTATTTTTCATTTCTTCTATACTTGCAGCATTCTCATCTGACCTAACCGAATTCATCATTGCACGGTTTATTGGTGGACTAGGTATTGGTGCTGCTTCTATGCTATCTCCATTATATATTTCAGAAATCGCTCCAGCAAAAAATAGAGGAACATTGGTTAGTCTTTATCAATTGGCTATTGTAATCGGTATAAACTTAATATACTTTGTTAACCTAAAAATTTCAAACTACGGTGATCAAGCATGGAATGTAGAATATGGGTGGAGGTATATGTTGGCCTCCGGAATGATTCCTGCCTTCCTATTTTTTCTCTTGTTATTTTTTGTTCCTGAAAGTCCAAGGTGGTTAATTAAAAATAAAAAATCGGATCAAGGTTTAGATATTTTAACGAAGGTCAATGGGGTTGAAAAGGCAAAAGAAATTTTAGCCGAAATTGAAAATTCCTTGACGAGTGAAAGTGGAACACTAGGGGAGTTGTTTAAACCAGGTATGAGGATGGCTATGATTATCGGCATTGTGTTGGCTATGTTTTCTCAGATTACCGGAATTAATGCTATTATTTATTACGCACCTGAAATTTTTAAAACTGCAGGCTTTGGTGCTGAATCTGCATTGATGCAGACTGTTGTCATCGGCTTGGTAAATACCTTGTTTACTTTTGTAGCCATATGGTTAATTGATCAAGTGGGTAGAAAGAAACTATTAATTTGGGGACTTACTGGGATGGCTATTTCTTTAACAGCCATTGCAATATGTTATCATTTTGATTTAGCTAATGGACCATTATTATTGGTTTTCATCTTGTGTTATATTGCTTCATTCGCTTCTTCTCTTGGGCCAATTCCATGGGTGATTATTGCGGAAATTTTTCCAACCAAAACAAGAGGAATTGCTATGTCGTTTGCCACGGTGGTATTGTGGATAGGTGTTGTGTTAATTACTCAACTGACACCAATCATGCTTAAAAACTTTGGAGGTGCCCCAACCTTCACTATTTTTATGGTGAACACGTTAATCTTATTGTACTTCACTTGGAAAGTAATTCCTGAAACTAGGCAAAAGACATTGGAAGAAATTGAAGCTACTTGGAAGAAACACGCCTAGTTTTGATTACTGCGAATTGAATGTTGGATAGTTTAAAATATATCTCATGAATAGTATTAGGTTATTTCTCAGTCTTATGCTGCTGATTAGCTCATCGTGTTTTGCAAACGTGCATTTGTCGAATATATTTCAAAGTAATATGGTTCTTCAGCGCGACAAAGATTGTGCTATATGGGGATATGCTGCAATAGGAGAGAAAGTGGCTGTTCGTTTTGACAATCAAGTGTATGCTACAGTGGCTGGACAAGATGGTAAATGGAAAGTAACACTTGCTCGACATGCGGCTGGCGGACCTTATCAAATCTCTATTGTTGGGAATAACACCATTACACTTGACAATATTTTATTTGGGGATGTTTGGGTATGTGGTGGACAAAGCAATATGCAGTTTGCCGTTGATGAGTCAATGCCTAAAGAAAAAGATTCGATTAGAAATAACCTACCTCAGATTCGCATCTTTACTGCGTATGTGAATACAGACTATGTTCCAAGAGACACATTGAATGGGGGAGAGTGGAAAGTGGCTTCTGTTGCTACAATACAGCGATTTTCAGCAGTGGCTTATTACTTTGGACGTGCACTTCATGAGAAGACCAATGTACCTATTGGACTTATAAGTGATAACCTTGGTGCAACAGCTGTTGAAACATGGATGAGTCCCGATGCTATAAAAGCATTCTCTCAGTTTGATGCCTATCATCAGCAGTATTTAGCGCCTAAAAAAAGTTTTGCCACCTTGACATCTGATTTCGAAAAAACAAAATCCACTTGGGAGAAAGCGTATTATTTAAAAGGTGATCCGGGCATTGAGAAAAAATGGTATTTGCCCGAAACTGATATTTCAGATTGGAAAACTATTGAGACGCCTGGCTATTGGGAGGAGAAAGGAATTGGTGAATATGATGGATCTGTTTGGTTCAGAAGAACATTTGATTTACCTGCATCTTATGATCATAAGGGTTACTATGTAGGGATTGGACAAGTTGATGATTACAATACTACTTGGGTAAATGGACATCAAGTTGGTGAAACCTTCGGCAATGTAAATTATAGCAACTACATCGTTCCCGATTCTTTGTTAAAAGAGAAAGGAAATGTGATTGTGATTAGAGTTGTTGATGCTGGTGGTAAAGGGGGAATTTATACACAGTTTTGGCATCCAGAGTGGGCTGGAAAATGGAATTATAAATTGGGGAAAAAGATTGATCCGGCAAAATTCAAGCGACCTGATGTGGTAAATTCAGACCTCTTTAATTCTCCTTCTATTTTATTCAATGGATGTATTGCTCCTATATCACAGCTTTCAATCAAAGGAGCTATTTGGTATCAAGGTGAAAGCAATGCAAGTAGGGCTGAAGAATATAGAACATTATTTCCTGCATTCATAACAGATTGGCGTAAGCAATTTAATCAAGGCGATTTTCCTTTCTTCTTTGTGCAATTGGCTAATTTTTATGGGGAAGATAAAAAGCCAGAGGAAAGTGATTGGGCTGAGTTGAGGGAATCTCAAGCAGCGGCATTAAGTCTTCCTAACACAGGCATGGCATCAGCGATCGATTTAGGAGAAGCGTTTGATATCCATCCAAAAAATAAACTGGATGTTGGAAAACGTTTAGCCTTAGCAGCATTGAAAGTATCATACAACGCTGATAGCATTGATCTTGGTCCCACATATGATCATATGTCCCAAGAAGGAGATAATATAATCATCCATTTCAAAGCAACGAAAAGTCTTATCAAAACAAATGATAAATATGGTTATGTTAGAGGTTTCTCAATCGCAGGCGCTGATAGTGTGTTTCATTATGCCAATGCATACATTCGAAATAACGAAGTGGTAGTTAATTCTCGTGATGTGAAGTCTCCTATTGCCGTGAGGTATGCATGGGCTAATAATCCTGGTACGTTGGATCTATACAATCAAGAAGGATTGCCTGCTCTTCCATTTAGGACAGATAGTTGGCGAATGAAAACCCATGATAGAAAATTTGATTTTAAAAAGTAGATAACCTTTCTAGTGTTCAATCATAATACTTTGTTTATGTCAACAAAACAGGGAGATAAATCATCTCGTCTTATACGAAACAGCACTTCTTATTTGTTTCTTGCATTCTTGATGAATATCGTTTCGTGTGCTATAGCGCAAAAGCCAGTATCATCTCTGACAAGCACCAATGAAGTCCCACATTTTACTATTGAGGAAGCAACTGATTGGACCAATCTTTTTTACAGAGAAAATGGCTGGTTTGGCGGTGATGGTATCTTTTTCATTCCTATGGATGGAAAGAGGACTCAGTATCATTCAACATCAGTTGATCAATTGGTTTTGTTTAGTGATAGTGTGATTGGCGATGCTGTATTAGGAAGAACACAGGGGAATAATAAAATGGTGCATAATGCAGTTGCCATGTTAAAAGGTGATGCACCAAAAGAGAATAAAATAAAATTTTACTGGGATAAGACTTCCGATGGTACACCAGAAACCATGTTCATTCCATCTACACCATCTGCCATTCCAGCCAATTATTATTGGTTAGGAGATGGGTTGTTTAATTATTTGACAGGGGAGACGTATGTCTTTGGCTACAAGATGTTGAATGTAGAGTCGACTAATGATTGGTCGTTTACGCTGACTAAAACAAACCTTATCATTTTGCCAAAGGGAAGTAAACCACCATATGACAATCAAAAGCAAATTGAAACGCCATTCAGCTATATTGATGCTCCAGATGGAGAGAATGGATCCTTTGGCTCAGGGATTTTTGTAAGTACAAAACAAGCCGGTTTAACCAATTATGATAATTATGTTTATGTATATGGCATAAAGGGTAAGCAAAAGAAGCTGCTTGTGGCTAGGGTAACGATGGAGCAGTTTTTAGAATTTGACAAGTGGACATTTTGGAATGGTTCTTCTTGGACTAGTAATATGCTAGATGCTGCTCCTATCTGTGATGGCGTTTCGGATGAGATGAGTGTTTGTCAGCGTAAGGATGGTAAATACGTGATGATATTTCAACGTGGGGGGTTAAGTCCTAAAATTGGTATGCGTATCGGAGACACTCCATATGGCCCTTTTAGTGATGTAATCGATATTTATACTTGTCCGATTGGCGCCACGAATAAAAATCAATTTTCCTATAATGCAAAAGCCCATCCTAGTATTTCTAAAGATGGGGAATTAATCATTAGCTATAATGTGAATGCGTTTGATTTTGATAATGAACTCTTGAAGGAGCCTCAGTTGTATCGCCCAAGGTTCATTAGATTAAAGTGGTAGTTCGCATTTTTCATTGTTCGCTTTCAACGAGGGGGCATACAAATATAGTGTTAGTCCAACGATGAATATTCCAATGGACGTCAATTGCGCTTGAGAAAAACTCAATCCGATTACTTCGTAGTGCTTGTTGATTTTTATGAACTCCATAAAAAAACGTTCAATAGAAATCATCATTAAGTAGATGGAAGTAATTCTTCCTACCATTTTTATTCTTAGTCGAAGTTTCCACAGAATATAAAAGAGAATTAAGATAATTATGCTTTCATAGAAAGAAGTTGGGTATACCGGATTACTTAATTGATAGCAATAGTTATCCCATGTGCATGCGGGTATTAATTCACCTTCACCAATGATGTTATGTGGATAGGTATACCCCCAAAGCCAATCGGGTATCCAGCTTACAGGTTTGGTGTTACCGTTTATGATTCCCCAATCACCATCGCCTACAAGATGACATCCAAGCCTGCCTAAGGCATAAGCGGGCATGAGGCTTGGGGCAACTGCATCGGCTACTTTAAATGGGTTTATTTTTTTGATGAGATAGTAAATCCAAATCGTTGCGGCAGCTGTTATTAATCCTCCTAAGAAAGCATATCCATAGCTATTGTTGAAAATGTTCAGCGGATTCTCTACTAGTGCATCCCAATGCTCAAAGCTGCTCCATATCCTTGCTCCAACAAAACCTGAAAAGGCAGCGATTAACGTAACCAAGGGAATTGTATCGCTAGGTATCGTTTTATTTCCGTTGTTAAATTCATAATCAAACAATCCTTCGGATTCTTTTCGTTTTAATTCTTTGGTTAGAAAAAAAGCTGCCGCCAAGAATGCTAGTGTAACTAAGACACCAAAGGTTTGAATAGACTTTAGTGCAGGTAAATCTAATCCCAGTATATCTTTGATGACGTAGTAAAAATTAGGATACATAATTGTAATCAATCTAATTTAAGTTCTTTTTGATTTGCCTTATTTTTTAAAGGTAAGGTTGGAAGATGAGTCGTGTATATTAAATGTAACCGTTAGGTACTGTTAGGGCTATTTTTAAAATGCATTGTAAATAAGATTTTATTTGTAATAGGTTGATATTCAATAGTATAAAAACGCAAATAAAAAATAGGAAATATTCTTTTAAACAATAAATTTTTCTAACTTTAACAAAGTTTATTCACGAGGCCATAACGATTGAAATATGATCAGAAAAATTACCTTTTTGCATCTTGCATTTGCCACTCTTTTATCGGGTGTATTTTTTTCTTCCTGTACAAAGCAGTTCTTAGATCAAACAACTACCACCGATTTGAATGAAGAAAGTGTTTTTTCAGATAGTGCAAGGACTATAGATTTTCTTACACAAATCTATACGAATATTGATTTCAGTTTTAACCCTGCTCGTTTTGATGGCAGGGCAGGCTTAGATGCTTGTTCTGATGAAGCAGAAGGTCCTGCAGCATCCGTTGTAACTGCATACAATGAGTTTGCAACCGGTTCGGTGAATTCATATAGCATTTCTTCTGATGCTTGGAGTATATCTTATCAAAATATCAGGGCAGTAAATCAATATATAAGTCACTTATCTTCAGTTCCGTTCAATAATGCATTAAAACAAAGAACAAGAGCAGAGGCCATCTTTTTGAGGGCCTGGTATTATTCCATCTTGTTAAAACATTATGGTGGTGTGCCAATTGTTGGTGATGCCATCTATGATATAACAGATAAGATAAATACCACACGAGATACGTACGAGAATTGTGTTAATTATATTTTAGCACAGTGTGATGCTGCTGCAAGTGATTTGCCCGATTCTTATTCGGGAGCAGAATTTGGCCGTGTTACCAGAGGCGCCTGCCTTGCGCTTAAATCAAGGGTATTGCTTTATGCAGCGAGTCCATTATTTAATGGTGGAAGCATTGCGCAAGGAGACCCGCTTAAATCTATTTCAGGTTATCCGAATTACGATCTAAATAGATGGAAAAGTGCTGCAGATGCTGCCAAGGCGGTCGTTGATATGAACCTTTATCAATTGCATGAAGACAATGACACAAAGCCTGGATATGGATTCTATGAAGTTTTCCAAAAGAGATCAAATGAGGAATATATTTTCCAAAAAATGAAAGATCCAGGAAATTCTTTTCATGATCTTGAATTATTATGGAGACCATCTTCTCGCGGAGGTTCTACGATTACAGGCTCATTCCCATATCAAAATATGGTAGATGCCTTTCAAATGAAAAATGGTAAAGATATTACTGATCCCGAATCTGGTTATGATCCTGCTAATCCCTATGCAAATCGCGATCCAAGAAT
>CANGBH010000057.1 GCA_947451935.1 Chitinophagaceae bacterium | reverse complement strand
GATGGTATTAACGTTCAATACATCAAAGATTCTAGTGTTGCCTGGAAAGCTGATTTTCCTGATAGCATATTGGATATAAAATATGATCAGGTCCGTAATCAATTCTGGTTGTTGTCTTCAAAGCAAATCCTTGTTTTTAATACCAAGGATAAAGCTATTCAGAATGTAACAGAAGGTAATGACTTTACATGTTTTGCATTGGCTCGTAAGAACAGTGAATTATTAGTAGGAACTTCCAACGGATATATGATTTTGGATGCCAACACAAAAAAGCAAAAAGGTGATTATTATAGAAAGCTGCCAAGTAATTCAATTTCTGTAATCAATGAAATTGAAAATCAAGTTTGGTTTGGAACAACAGAAGGCGCATTCAAGCTGAATGCTGATGGTAAATATGATTATTATGCTTCAAAGCGTTGGCTGCCTTCCAATCAAGTCATATCAATCGAAAAGGGAAATGACCATTCAATATTAATCCTCACTAAAGGGGGCTTGACTGAACTTTTCTTAAGTAGCATGACGTTACATGACAAGGCCATGTTTTACGAGAAGCAAGTTCGCGAAAGGCATATCCGAAATGGCTTCAGTGCTACATTAGTTGGCATGAAGCCTGGTGATTTGTCTACCGGATTTTTTGAAAATTCAGATAATGATGGGTTATGGACTTCCATGTATTTAGGGGCAGAAGCATTTCGATATGCTGTTACCCGTTCAAAAGAAGCCCTTCAGAACTGTCGTGAATCTTTTGAAGCCATGGAGCGGTTGTATAGCATCAATCAAATTCCAGGATTCCCATCTCGTTCTTTCGAACGTACAGGATATAATAAAGGAGATACTCCTTGGCGTAAGGCTCCAGAAATTGATTGGGATTGGAAGTCTACAACGAGTAGCGATGAAGCCATTGGACATATTTTCGCTTTTGGAGCTATTGCTGAATTAGTTGACGATGCCGACCTAAAAAAACGTGCCATTATATTGATCGATACCTTGATGCAGCATATTGTTGACCATAATTTTTATATGATTGATTGGCATGGTCAACCTACTTTATGGGGACGCTGGAATCCAGAATATGTAAATGCTTTCCCACTTGAAGTTGGAGATAGAAAAATTACTGCATCGAACATAACGGCGATGCTTCAAACAGCATATCGTTTTACGGGTAAAAAAATATACAAAGAAAAAGCGCTTGAGTTATTAAATAAACATGGCTATTTAGAGAATCTTATGCGGCCAATGAGCACTATCAATAGAGCACCCGAGCAATCAGATAGTTTGAGTAAAATACTTTCCAGTTACTGGAATCATTCTGATGATGAGATGTATTTTTTAGGCTATTGGGGATTATATCGCTATGCATTAAATGATACACTTAAAAAGAAGTTTAAAGAATCGATTCTTGATCATTGGGAGATTGAACGCCCTGAAAAGGAAGGAGCTTGGAATATTTTTACGTCCTTAACCGGCGTGCCTAATTTTGATCTTAAAGAAGCTATTTGGTATTTACAAAAATATCCCTTGGATATGATTAGTTGGCGAATGGTAAATAGCCATCGAAATGATATTGAACCTATTCCTGCAAATTTCAGAAGGCAAACTACTAAAGAGGTATTGCCCCCAAGTGAATTGCATATTCAACGTCATAATGCCAATCGCTTTAAATTAGATGGGGGTGATCTTGGTTCTGAAGAATTTAGCTCAGGCGATATCTGGCTTCTTCCTTATTGGATTGGACGATACCTTCAAGTCATTAGTGCACCTCAACCAATGAAATGATTGTTTATTTTTAATATCTATTACTTACCATCATGAAAAAGGGATTATTATTTTTATTTTGTTCATCCATTCTTCACTTCTATTCAGTTGAACAGGCAGCATATGTAACAACTCCAAGAGTTTTTGAGTCATTGATTTTTCAACCGCAAGAAAAGCATGTGCATGGAAGCAGTATAGTTTGTCTTTCCAATGGCGATATGCTCGCTGCATGGTTTCAGGGCAGCGGAGAACGTACTGCTGACGATGTGAAAATAATGGGTGCACGATTGGTCAAAGGGTCTAAAAAATGGTCTGAACCATTCTTAATGGCCGACACACCCGATCTTCCGGATTGTAATCCCGTTTTATTTTTTAATAACAAAGGAAAATTATTTCTGGTATGGATTGCTGTTCAAGCCAATAGATGGGACTATTCAATTTTAAAGTACAGGACATCCGATAATTATCTTCAAAGTGGATCCCCAATATGGGATTGGCAGGATAATATTTTACTGAAGCCAGATGATAAATTTGCTGCTGAAGCAGAGTTAAAATTTAAAGAACTTCCAAAAACAGGTGCAGGTTGGTCTGAGTTTGCACATAGCTATGATAAGATGATTTTAGAAGCTAGTCATGATCTTATCAAGCGCTCAATTGGTTGGATGACACGCATCAAGCCATTGGTGTTGAACAATGGTAAAATATTATTGCCTCTATATTCAGATGGTTTTAACTTTTCAATGATTGCTATTTCTGATGATGATGGGGCAAGCTGGCATCCAAGTTTACCCATAATTAGTAGAGGAGGCGTGCAGCCTGCTTTAGTTCAAAAGAAGAACGGAACTATTTCAGCCTATATGCGTGACAATGGTGATGATCCTGGCAGGTTGCAAATCAGCGAGTCAAGTGATTTGGGTATGACCTGGTCTGCTGCTGTAAAGACTGATATACCTAATGCAGGAAGCAGTGTAGAACTGCTCGTTTTGAAGGATGGCAGATGGGCTTATTTAAGTAATGATCAGGATAAAGGTCGCCATAGATTGAGTTTATATATATCGTCCGATGAAGGTAAAACATGGCCATGGAAATCGACTTTAGAAAATGAGTTACCTGATCAAGGGCGCTTTTCATATCCATCGCTTATTCAATCTGCTGATGGAATGATTCATATCACCTACTCTCATCAATTCACGAACAAAGGAGAAGCCATAAAGTATGTGGCAATCAATCCCAAGGAAATTGGCATTGTCAAAAAATAATATTTAAATCACAGCATATGAAAGTTGTAATCAATAAAATAGTTGTTTTCATTTCTTTTTTATTGCTAGTTTCAACTACTCATGCACAACTATTTAGGGCTGGTGCTGCAAGCCGGATTATTACCCCGGATCCACTTCTCCCTGTTTCAGGTGGTGTAGGTGTTCCTCGTCCATCGAAAGAAAAAAAAGGAGAATTATATGCTCGTGCAGTTGTGTTGGAAAAAGGGTCAACGCGTATTGCAATTGTTAACATTGATAATTTAGGTTGGTCATCTGTTCTAGGAGATCGCTCTCGTGCATTAATTAAAGGAATTCCTCCAGAGAATATATTGATTGGTGCAACGCATACACATAGTGCTCCGGACGCTTATGCATTTCCTGATGAGAATGGAAAAACCGGTGCTGATTTAGTATACTTAGATTGGTGCACTAAACAAATTGCCGATGCAGTGAATGAGGCTATTGCCAAATTAGAACCAGCTCTCCTTAAAACAGCTGTAGATGAAGCGCATGGTAAGATTGCATATAACTATTATGCTGATCAACTATATGATCCACGTTGTGGTGTTATCCAAGTTATTCCAGCTGCAGCAGCTTCAAAAAATAAAGCCATTGCAACCCTCGTTAATTATGCAGTACATCCAGAGGTGATTGGCTCGGATAGGGGGATTTTAAGTCCGGATTTATGTGGACCATTATATACAAAAATCGAATCTGTTTTTGGTGGCGTAGCTCTTTTTATGAATGGAGCTCAAGGGGGAATGGTAACAGCGGATAATCGATTGCCTAATGGTAAGGAAGCTAATGATTGGAATGAATGTATTCGAATAGGGGAGTTATTGGCCGATGAAGCCATTCGCATAATTCGCAATGCAGAAGCACAATCAGATCCTACATTATTTTGCACGTCGCGAAGAATTCAATTCACTATTGAATCTCCGTTGATGAAATATATTTTAGAAAACTCTCCTCTGAAGATGCCTACGACAAATGGCAATACCATTTCAACCCAGTTGAATCTACTTAACATTGGTACTGCACAAATACTTACTATCCCTGGAGAAGCCCTACCCAATATTGGGTATTATGTAAAACGTAATATGAAGACAAAACAACCTTTCTTGTTTGGCCTAACCAATGATGCATTTGGTTATATATTAACTAAAGTGGATTTTCAGAGCTTCAAGCGATATGAATATGTTAGTCGGACAAGTTTAGGTGAAATGACAGGTGAGGTATATATCAATGAAGCATTGAAATTGATTGCAGAGAGCCCTGCCGCAGTAACTAAATAATAAAAGCCCAATCAGGTTAAATTGATTGGGCTTTTTTGCTAAATAATCAGTCGATTAATTTTTCTTGTATCGAATGTTTTTATATTCAATTTTCATTGATGGGGTAACGTGCACTTGAAAACCAATAACTCCTTCACTCTTGCGAGCAGTTGAATCATTATCAGTTGCTTCACTCATTAGAATTCCATTGATATAATGTTTCATGTTATTGCCTTTTACCACAAGGTGAATTTCATTCCAATCATTTGTTTTGATATGTGTTTTTAATTCATCAGAGTTTCCAACTGAATCAAGGATGATGGGCTTCTGATTTGCTTCTAAGTTTACTCGTTGACCTCGCATAGCCAGAAAACCTCTTCCTCTTTCTTCATAATTCTGTCCTGTGTACGTATTCTCTCCATCTATATCAGCTTGGTATCCTTTCAGTGCATGAGGAATATCTGTTAGCTCATCACTTCTATATTGAATTCCACTGTTACCTCCTTGACTGATTCGATATTCTGCTTTTAATTCAAAGTCAGTCGGTTTCTCACCACGCCAAATCAAAAACGTATTGGTCTGTATTTGTTTAGTTGGGGTTACCTCACCAATAAAGCTACCACTGTCTATTCGCCAAACACTGGTGTCCCCATCCCAATCGGTAAATGTTTTGCCATCAAATATTTGCTTGAATCCATCCTGATTACCGGATGAACTTTCAGTTTCGGTTGTAGATTGGGTTGAACTATTACAGCTGAAAATCATCAATGCGGATGCTAGTAATAGTGTCAGATGCAGGATTGATTTAACGTTTGAATTTGATGTCATATGGTTTTTTTGTTATGAGGCGTGATGTTGAATTTGTCAATCTATTAGCTAATTATTTTCCAAGATCCTGATTTTGCTGATTCTTGTACGGCTTCGCAAACCTTTTGTGTTTCATGTGCCTCAGCAAATGTAGGAGAGCATGATTTTCCGGTTTCAAGACTTTCTAAGAAATCGGCAACTTGGTGTACGAATGAATGCTCATAGCCAATACCTAAACCTGGTACCCACCATTTGTCCATGTAGGGTTGATCTCCGTCAGTTACATGAATGGAACGCCATCCTTTTACAATAGATTCATCAGAATTATCAAAGTATTCTAATCTGTTTAAATCATGAAGGTCCCAACGAATAGAAGCATCTGCACCATTTATTTCAAATGTATACAACGCTTTATGGCCTCTTGCATAACGTGTAGATTCAAACAATCCCAGCGATCCATTATTGAAATGACATAAAAAAGAACAGGCATCATCAATGCTTACTTCTTGTACTTTTCCGGTGAGTTGATGTACACGTTCTTTCACAAACGTTTCAGTCATTGCTGTTACATCTTTTATGCCACCGTTAAGCCACATCGCTGTATCAATGCAATGAGAAAGTAGATCGCCTAAAACGCCGGATCCTGCCACAGCAGCATCCATTCTCCACAATCCCTCACCACCTTGTGGTAGATTCGCATTAATGGTCCAGTCTTGTAAGAAATTAGCACGATAGTGAAATATTTTTCCAAGTTTTCCTGAATCAACTAATTGCTTTGCAAGGGTAACAGCAGGAAGACGACGGTAGTTGTACCAAACAGTATTCGCTACTCCAGCTTTCTCAATAGCTTCCACCATTGTTTGTGACTCAGCAAGATTTCGTGCTAGTGGTTTTTCACACAAAATCATTTTGCCTGCAGCAGCAGCTGCAATGGCTATTTCAGCATGGGTATCATTTGGTGTACAGATATCAACTGCATCAATATCATCTCGTGCAATTAACTTTCTCCAATCTGTTTCTACACTTTCATAACCCCACTGTTCAGCGAAGGCTTTTAATTTTGTCTCGTTTCGAAAACATACTGCTTTTAGAACGGGAGTATATTCAAGGTCTGGAAAAAAATTTGCTACTCTACGATAACCATTGGAATGGGTTCTCCCCATAAATCCACCACCGATTAATCCAATGTTGAGTGTTTTTTTTGTTGCCATTGTTTAGTATTTAATCTTAATAAAATTGATGTTATAAATATCATTAGTATTTACTCACTCCAACCATGATGATCGCGAACTTTAATCATTGCGGCTAAAATATCATTCCAAGTTTGTTGTTTAGTCATCACCTCATTAGGGAACATACATCCATCCCAACAAATATGCTTGAACGCTTTAGTCAGCTCACCTTTTTCGTCGCGCAACCAGAAACCAGCATGTTTCGCAATATCCAATTTCCCATTAGGGTCTAATGCCTGACAATGACGTCCAGTCTTATCATGAGAACCAGTACCATGTACGGTGCCATCATTTTGAGCCACATGGAAATCAATCGTCCAAGGACGAAGGGCTTGTGTCAATTTCCTCAACCCTTCATCAAGAGCAGCTGTATCGCTCCAATCAAAATCAACTGGTAAAATGCGATCGGCTGGACTATTATAACCTAGTAAATACAATAGGGTATGGGCCATGTCTGCCTGAAAACCAATATTAGGTCGATCAACTGCTTCCATGGTATCAATCATAGCCTTCCAGCTATGCATGCCACCCCAACATATTTCTCCTTCTGCAGCGAGGCGTTCTCCGTAATCAGCTGCTACATCACAAGCTTCACGAAATGTTTGTGCAATGAGTTTAGTATTGTTCACTGGATCTAATGCCCATGCCTCAGGTTTGCTTGCTGAGTCGATACGAATAATTCCATAATGCCTCACGCCATACTCACGTAACTTTTGTCCGAAGCGGCAAGACTTCTTTACCATTTCAACAAAAACAGCTCTTTCTTCTTTGCTTCCCATAGCTGGTCCGCCCCAAATGGGAGCTACTAAACTTCCGATATTTAAATTTAGGGATGAAACTTTTTCTGCTAGTTTCTTTATTCCATCATCTGAACTATCTAAATCAAAATGGGGCTCAAAAAGTCCGATGTCAATTCCATCAAACTTTATACCATCAACTTCTGCATTTGCAGTAAGTTCTAATAATGTGTCGAGAGAAATTGGAGGTTCAGAATCTGGGCCTTTGCCTACAATGCCAGGCCATGTTGCATTGTGTAATTTTGGGTAATTGTTCTGTTGCATATGGGTATATTTAATGAATACGTTTTATTATTGTCTAGCACTTAGTTGTTGTTTAATAAAGGCTAATCCTTTTGTTGCCATATCCCAAGGGGCGGAATATTCTCGCCATACGTTTATAGCATTCGCAAAATCTGGATCATTACGTGAGAAGGCTTCAATGGTTAACCAACCATCAAATTTTATTTCTGCTAGCGCAGAAAAATTTTCATCCCATTGCACAAGTCCGTCACCAGGAGTGCCTCGATCATTTTCGCTGATGTGAACGTGGGCAAGGTAAGGAGCAATCGTTTGTAGTGCGGTTTGATTTTTTTTCTCCTCGATATTAGCATGGTGTGTATCGAACATGGCTTTTACATTTGGATGATCAGAAGCTTTGATTAAGCGTTGTAATTGATCCATGGTGTTGCATAGATAACATTCAAAACGGTTAAGGGCTTCTAAGGCTAAGGTAATCCCTGCTTGTGATGCATATTCTCCAGCAGCATGTAATACTTCAGCACACCGTTGATATTCTTCGTCTTGCGGTGGTTTTTTGGTAAAAAAACCATGTGCAGAATGAAAAGGTCCACACATCACTTTTGCGTTCATGTCATGAGCGCGATCAATTCCCCATTTTATTCGATCTAATCCGCGAGCACGAATTTCTGCGGAAGGGTTTACTGGGTTTTCTTCAACCCCTACAACAAACACTGAGGTTGTTTCTAATCCAATATTATGTGCATGATCTCCAAATCGTTTGTATGCCTTTTCATCTGGCGATCCAATTAAACATTCAACGCCATCATAGCCAATCTTCTTTAATCTATCAATGATAGGGAATAAGTCATCAGATACTACAGCTGACCAAACAAGTGTATTAAATCCTATTTTATTCATTGTCTAACAGTTAAAACTCAATCTCTATATGGTACATTGATAGCCATTTTACCAGCCCATTTTTTAGGAATTGGTTTTCCGGCAACCCAGTGTATTGCATTAATAACAAGGTGCTGAAAAGGCTCTTGATCAAAATCTTCTGGATGACCCATTGTGGTGAAGAAAAATTTTGCGCCATACATATTCGTTCCTGTCCAAGCTACTGGATTTTCGAAGTGATTTGGATTTTCAGAATTTACCGAGTGGCCTACCATCAATGCTTGAGATCCACGAGAGGGGAAATCAGGTAATACTTGATATAACCATGACCTTACATGAAAACTATCACCCACATCATGTAGAATAGGATTTTTCGCTTGAGCGGGAATTATGTTTACGTCAGTTGAAGAGCTATGGCCATAATGAGTATGGTGCGCCTTTCCACCCCAGCCTGGAGGGGCATTGAATGCCATTTCTCCAAACGCATTCCATTTTTCCAATGGATCTCCTTCTGGATATTTAAATGCATGAGTTGTAGTGCGGAAACCCATTAATGGTTTACCTGTTTTCAAATAATCTTCAATAAATTTAATTTGATCGGCAGGTAGTCTACGCCATCTTAGAAAAAATATTGCAATATCTGCATCTTTCAATGCTTCTAATCCTGGAATATTTTCTTCAGCATTGTGATCGGGATATGCCTTAAGCACTTTAGTGCGAAATCCATAGTTCTTCTCTAGCTCTTGAGCCACAATAGGCAGTGTGGACTCCCCACTATATTCATGATCGCCAGTAACAAAAACAATCAATGGTTTTTTGCCACCATCTTGTTTTTTGGATTGAGAAAAACTCACAACAACTAGTTGTAGAAATAACAGCACTAAGAAAAGTGGTTTAATCTGAATTGAATTTTTCATGGCAAGTTTATTTTAGTTAGATGAGTGTAGTGTATTAAATGGTACTTATTTTTCTAGTGGATGTATTGTTAGCAATTCATCAGGAGAATAAAAGCCTGTCTTATTTTTTATGGAAGCACGCACCTCTTTCACTTTTTGAGCTGTGATCGCTGGAGCTTTATTTCCGAATGAATTTCGAACATAGGTTAGTACTGCAGCCACTTCATCATCTTTTAACATGCCACCAAATGGAGTCATAGGAACTTGACCAGGATATTTCTTTCCATTCACTTCAATCGGTCCATAGATTCCTTTGATAACTAATTTAATTAATCTGTCTTCACTACCTGCAACCCATTTTGAATCATAGAGAGGAGGGAAGCCAGATGCATCTAATCCTTTGCCATCTGGCTGATGACATGTTTTACAATATCCTTCTTTCGAATAAATGGCTTTACCTTTTTGCATCAACTTAGGATCAATACCTGCAGATGGTGTTTTATCCTCTTCCTCTTTTTCTTCTTCACGTGCACGGCCATTAAGATGGGCGACAGCCGTTTTATATGGCTCAATCATCCAGCTATCCATTTGTTTTTTACCAGCTTCTAGTACAATCGGAAGGCCAATATTTTTATCGAGCCAAGAGGCAGACACAATTGCTTCAAGTCGAACACGTGCATTCACATCCTTCGCTGCACCCATTAATAAAGCTGCTTGGTCTGGTATTTTGTAACCTGTAAACCTCAATACTTCAACCGCTGCAGCGCGAACACGGTAATCCTTGGCATGTAATAATGTTCTTAATAGAGGCTGATTAACTTTATTTAGACCCCAGCTTACCCAAAGGGCTTCTAATAAATTGTGCTCATAGTTAGCAGATGATTTATCAAGTTGAGTAATCCATTTGCTTAAATGAGTCATCACGTCTGCACCATCACGTCCACGTAATTCTCTTCTAGTTCTATAGCGGGTTCTGTATTCAGGAAGTTTAAGATTTTCCAATAGCTCATCAATGCTAGCACCATATACTTTAGCAGGAACAACTAATGGTCTAGAAGGATAGGTTACTCTATAAATTCTTCCGTGTACATGATCACGCAATGGATCTCTTGCATTGTGTTGCATATGGCCGATAAGTACGTTATGCCAGTCTGCAATGTAAAGTGAACCATCAGGCGCAAATTCAAGGTCAACTGGTCTGTAATTGAAGTCAGCTGATTGGACTAAGTCTTGCCTGTGTTTAGACTTGAAACCACTGCCTTCATTACTCATGATATGCTCTTTAGTTCCAAGGAAACCAATAGTATTGTTAATCAACATATCTCCCTGTACTTCATCAGGGAAATGCCTGCTTGAAATAAACTCAAGTCCAGATGTTGGTCTTACACGATGTTTGTCCTCAATTATGTTTGAAGGTGTTGGTGTAGCCTCTGCATACCTCGACTTAACCGTTCCTGGTGTCATCCAGGTTACATCTGGCCCAGACGTTTCAGCATAAAATACTTGTCCCCACTCGTCAAATGCAATACCCCAAGGATTGGGAATAGCCAGCTGAGCAATGCGGTCTAATTTTTTACGGTTGATATCATAACGGAAGAATCCACCATTCGTTCCACGAACAGGACCATACGAAGTCTCAATATCATTCAACAGAAAAACTCCTTCACCCATATAGATTCCGCCTGATGCATCTGTGGTAAAGGCATGATGATTATGATGTGTATCGTGATCATCAAAACCACTTAAGATAATTTCTTTTGTATCGGCTTTATCATCTCCATTGGTATCTCTCAATAAAACAAAATTGGTTCCTTGAGAAACATATACTCCTTCTGGTGCAAGTTCGAAACCAAGTGGAAGATGAAGGTGATCAGCAAATACCTTTTCTATATCTGCCTTGCCATCCCCGTTAGTATCTTCAAAAATCAATAATTTATCATCTGGTTTTGGGTCACCTGGTTTCCAATGTGGATAGGTTGGCATTACAGCAACCCATAGTCTACCTTTATTATCAAATGAAATTTGAACTGGATTAGCAAGGTCAGGGAATTC
>CANGBH010000056.1 GCA_947451935.1 Chitinophagaceae bacterium | reverse complement strand
GCTTACAGACAAACATGAAATAAGTCCGAATTGGAAAAATTATTATGAAGGTGATTTATTAAGTAGAGCAGATTTATACAAAGAAGAAGTTACTTCTTGCATGACATACCTGAAGCTCAAAAAAGTGAAGCGCCTTATACTTGAAAACCAGCGTGACTTAGAAACAGAACTTGGTGAAGATGATCTTATCACCCTACTTCAAACACATAAGCACTTAAAACAGTTAGAGATGGAGTTGATGAAGCATGTTGGGACAGTGATATTCAGGTAATTTAATATCGCCAGTAGTTTAGCAGACCCATTTTATTTTGCTACTCAAATTTATAATGACTAAATACTTGATTTCAGGTACTGAATTGATGGTTGATTACCATAGAGAGCTTCTCCTTTGTATACAAATCCAGCCTTTTCGAAAGCATGTATCGAACTGGTATTATTCTTTTTGATATTAGCTATTATTATGAACGCTGGATTTTCTTGAAGAAAAGCATCAGAACTGATTTTCAGCATTTCCTTAGAAATCCCATTTCCCCTGTGTGCTAAAGCTACAGAAACACTAATTTCTGCTTCTTGATTATTAATTTTCTCAAACCGAACCTGTCCAACATAATTCCCCGGTTGATCCTGGAAAACGAATAAAAAATATGCTGCATTATTCAAGACATCATTAAACCAATTAACATGCTCCTCTCTAGTGATTAATGCTGAATTGAAGGAGTTTGCTCTTACTTCAGGATCATTAACCCATTCAAAGTACATGTCGCAGTCAGATAATATAGCTTTTCGATAGGTCAACACAGTATCGAAATTTTAGTTAGTGACAAAAAAATACCGCTTTCCGTGTTTTTAAATTGATCCATTGAAATAAAATACGTGTGCATAGAAAGGTTAGAAATATTCTGCTAATTTACTCAAAGTAAAGAAGTTACCGAATTGTTGTACAATTATTTAACATATAAAAACTAAAGCATATTTAATTTGTATTCTCAAGGTAATGAATTACAAAAAGTTAGAATATGTATTAAGCAATAAATAAACTACTGCGGATCAACATTGATTTGAATATGCACAGACTTCATTTGAGGATCATTTTGCATGATGGCGATCTGCTGTTGAATATGATTTCGAGCCAAGGAGTTTTTTGATCCATCGCGTGGAAGTTTCAACATGATTTCATAGATGTATCGGTTCTTGACTCGATTCACCACAGGTTCAGCCGGACCAATCAGGTAATCCCCAAATACAGGAATCAATCGGCTTGCAAAAAATGAAGCGGCTTGCATGGCCCGATTCTTATCAGCATGCCTAAAAAATAATTGAACTAATCGAGTATAGGGAGGATAATGAAAGATTTGTCTTGAATGAATTTCCTCTTGATAGAACGCTTTATAATCATGTGCCATGACTAAGGCAATAACGGGATGTGCAGGATTGGTTGTTTGAATGATTACCCTACCCTGCTTCCCTTTCCTACCAGCTCGCCCACTCACTTGTTCCATCAATTGAAATGCACGTTCATTAACACGAAAATCGGTGAATGACAAAATACCATCAGCATCCAATATGCCTACTAAGGCCACGTGGTCGAAATCCAATCCCTTCACCACCATTTGAGTCCCCACCAGGATATCCATGCGTTGCGCTTCGAAGTTTTTAATCAACTCATCATGGGCTGTTTTGCCTTTAACCGTATCAACATCCATGCGTGCGATGGTGTGATTTGGAAACAGTTTTTCCAATTCCTCTTCCACTTTTTCTGTCCCGAAATTTCGTTCTACCCAATTGGCACTACCACAGGCCGTGCAGGAATCCAATACTGGATAAGATGTTCCGCAATAATGACATTGCAATCGATGATGCAGTTTATGGTAAGTAAGTGTAACATCGCACTGCTCACAATGTGGAATAAATCCACAGGTGCCGCAAATTTTATATGGTGTATACCCTCTCCTATTTTGAAATAAAATAACCTGCTTTTTATCCGCCAAGGCTTGATCAATCGCTTCTTTCAATAATGGCGTAATCATATGCCTAACCATCTTGTTATCCACCACACCGCGTGTATCGGCCAGTTCGATAGAAGGCATTTCAATACCGCCGAATCGTTCATTCAATTCAACCAAGCCATATTTACCACTTACTGCTTGCGCGTAGGTTTCAAGCGAAGGAGTTGCACTACCAAGAACTACTTTTGCACTGAGTTGATGCGCATAATACAACGCCGCATCCCGCGCATTATATCGAGGCGCTGGGTCTTGCTGTTTAAATGAAGCATCTTGTTCTTCGTCCACGATGATTAACGATAAATCTGAGAAAGGAAGAAACAATGCAGAACGAGCACCTAGTACCACACGGATCTCACCCTTCTTCACTTTATTCCACAATTCCACCCGTTCATTGGGGTTAAACTTCGAATGATAAATGGAGATGTATCCACCAAAGTGTGCTTGTAATCTTCTGATGATTTGTGCCGTCAACGCAATCTCTGGAAGTAAGTATAGCACTTGCTTTCCTAGCTTAACTTGTTCTTCGATTAACCGAATATATACCTGCGTCTTCCCGCTGGATGTAACACCATGCAAGAGACAAACATTTTTTTCTGAAAGAGCCGATTTCACTTTTTCAAGTGCCTCATCTTGATGTGCAGATAAGGTAAAATCGATATCCACAGACTTCGCCATCAGTGGAAGTCTATCTACAGATAGTTTCTGCACTACAAGAATTCCCTTTTCAACCAATGCTGTTAACTGTGCAGCAGAGGCACCAGATTTTTTAAGTAATGCCGTTTGTTTTACTTCGCCTTCAACTTTTTGCAAATGCAAAAATGAAAGCAAGAGTTCAAGTTGTTTAGGCGCTTTATTATTCCATGCATTGAGGAGCGTAGCTAATGCTTCTTCTTGATGATAATCACCATGAAGGAAAACGAAGCTTTCTCTCTTCGGTGTATATTTTTCTTTTAGCGATTCCCAGGCAATGCATACTTTTTTTTCCAACAAACGCTTCACTACAGGATAGACATGCGCTAAGTCGAGTATATCTTGTACTTCATCCATCTTCAATTCTTTCTTAACGGAGAGTCCTTCTGCCACTACATATTCTTGATCATCTAGTCCGGTAAAATCATCGCCATACTCTTCATTCAACATGAGTATCGTTTCACTGCTCAACTTGAATTGAGTAGGCAAGGCAGCAGCCATCACTTCACCTTCGCTACACATATAATAATTAGCTACCCAGTTCCATAAGTTCAACTGTTGCTGATATAATACGGGTTCACTATCTAGGACTTGAAGAATAGGCTTAGGTTCAAACCCTTTTGGAGCTTCATTTGTGATTGACTTGATAATTCCAGCATATCTTTTTTGTTTTCCGAATACCACTTCCACGCGAACACCTGGCAAAGCAGCCTCTTGCATTTCCATAGGAATTGCATAGGTATATGTTTTGGGGATGGCTAGTGGTATGATGACTTCGGCGAACATTGAATTGGGTTGGGGGTTGGGAGTTATAAACGCTTGGCGCTGGACGCTGGGCGCTTGGCGCTGGACGCTGGGCGCTTGGCGCTTGGGGCTGAAGGCTAGGCGCTTGACGCTATGGGTTCTGGGTTATTTTTTATATTTATCCATGGGGCTTTGTATTCAATTAATTTATCGGACATGATTTTTTCGGTGATGGCTTTTAGTTCTTTTGCGTCGGCATCTGGATAATCTGAGGGCTTAATTTGTTCGATATAAATAGCCCTTGATTTACCGGGAGTGAGTTTGAATAAACTTGAAAAATGAAGTCGATCAAAAGAATCTAACAGTAAAACGGGTTGAATGGTTTTACCCGTTTCAATGGCTAATTTGAATGCCCCATCGTACATCGTGGTTAAAGGTTGGCTTGATTCGTTAAATGTTCCTTCAGGGAACACTAAAATGGAGATCCCGGTGGCTAATACCTTTCTCAAATCATTCAGGCTTCTAGCTCGATCTTCTGCATTACTTCTATTTACCGTTATTACACAGTATTTATATAGAAATCCAAAGATGGGAATTTTAAGCAATTCATACTTTCCAATGGGTCTGAAATGATGGGTTAAGGTTGGTATAACCAAGATAGCGTCTAGGTATGAAATATGATTACACACAAAGATATATTGACTATCTGCATCAGGGGTTGTTTCATAGGTGATGGTATGGTTTATGCCGGTAAGGCTAAGCCATAGTTTCGCCAAAATCCTGAATAAATCATACATGATATTCCCTCCCCTAATCTTTCCCAATGGCATGATTATGATTAGGCAAGGAAAAAGGAAAATGACGATGATTACAAATAAGCAAAATGCATAAATGCTATAGAAAAAAGTCAGAGCCGTTTTTATGAAATGTGGGGTGTGCATGTGGAGTGTAAAGATAAGGCTATTCGCTGAGCGCTAGACGCTTGGCGGTGGACGCTGGTTTTTTCGCTTTACGCTTAACGCTGAACGCTTAGCGCTGGACGCTGGTTTTTTCGCTTTACGCTCAACGCTTAGCGCTCTAAACAGTTTGATACATGCTGAGATTTCAAAGAACAGCGTCCAGCGCCAAGCGTCCAGCGCTAAGCGTTCAGCGTAAAGCGTCTAGCGCCTAGCGTTGAGCGTCCAGCGCCAAGCGTTCAGCGTCCACCACAACATCAACTTTCAGTTAAAAAAAGCATTCCCATTTGTGAAAAACACGATGTACTGAGAAGACAAAGAGGCTATTTTTAAAGCGGGAAATGTAATAAATTAATTACCTTTGAAATGAAATCGGGTGAGCTAATTAGACTATTAAAACGTGATGGTTGGTATGTTGTACGTCAATCAGGTAGTCATATGATAATGATTCACCCTAATAAGCAAGGAACAATTGTTTGTCCTAATCATGGAAGTCATGAAATTGGCAAAGGCTTAGAGAAAAAAATAAAGAAAGACGCTGGTATAAAATAGGTCGCATGAAAATAAAAGTAGTCCTCGAAAAAACAAAAACTGGTTATTCCGCCTACGCCGAAAAAGAAATGGTCTTTACAACAGGTCGATCTTTACAGGAATTGAAATCCAATGTAATAGAGGCATTACAATTACATTATGAGCAGGTGGGTAAAAACTTTGCTGAGCGAGACCTGCAATTGGCAGTAGACTTACCACAATTTTTTGAGTTCTACAAAGTTATCAATGCAAAAGCATTATCCTCAAGAATCGGGATGCATCAAAGTTTACTTGCGCAGTATATTAAAGGGATAAAAATTCCCTCAGCAAAACAAACGACCAGAATTCTAAAAGGAATTCAAGATGTTGGAAAGGAATTAGCTTCAATTCAATTTATGGGGCTGTGATGTTGGCGCTGATTTTTTCGCTGGACTCTGGTTTTACGCTTGACGCTGAACGCTTAGCGCTCTAAACAGTTTGATACATGCTGAAACTTTAAGCAACAGCGTCCAGCGTAAAGCGAAAAAATCAGCGTAAAGCGTCTAGCGCCTAGCGTTAAGCGTCCAGCATAAAGCGTTTAAAACAATGTGTTATCTTCGCACCCCATGTCATCAGAAAAAACGATAGCACTTCACACCTTAGGATGTAAACTGAACTTTTCAGAAACGTCTACTATGGGGAGAATGCTGGAGAAGGAAGGGTATGCCAAACGAGAATTTGATGAAGTAGCCGATGTGTATGTTATTAATACCTGTTCTGTAACTGAAAATGCAGATAAAGAATGCCGCCAGTTGGTGAGGCGCATCCAAAAATTAAATAGCGAAGCAGTAGTGGTAATCACCGGCTGTTATGCACAATTAAAACCCAAGGAGATTGCTGAAATTCCGGGGGTTGACCTGGTATTGGGTGCAGCTGAAAAGTTCAACCTAACAGAGCACTTAAAAGAGTTCACCAAAGGTGATTCATCAAAAATACATAGCTGCGACATTGATGACGTTAAAGACTTCAATAGTGCTTATTCAGTAACTGACCGTACTAGAACATTTTTAAAAGTTCAAGACGGGTGCGATTACAGTTGCACTTTTTGCACCATCCCAATGGCTAGGGGTAAAAGCAGAAGCAATACCATTGAAAACGTAGTAAAACAAGCTAGAGAAATTGGCCAACAAGGCGTACAAGAAATTGT
Source organism: Chitinophagaceae bacterium (assembly GCA_947451935.1). Classification (GTDB taxonomy): domain Bacteria; phylum Bacteroidota; class Bacteroidia; order Chitinophagales; family Chitinophagaceae; genus Pollutibacter. Next base: position 5,268 of record CANGBH010000056.1, on the reverse strand, counting down.
TTTAACGGGTGTTAACCTGGGTGATTTTGGCATAACCGAACACGGTAGACAAGAAACTTTTTTCGAACTATGCAATGCATTGGATGACCTAGAGGAAGTTAAGCGTTATCGCATCTCATCCATCGAACCTAACTTATTAAGCAATGAAATCATCGAGTTGGTTTCGAAGAGTAAAAAATTCATGCCACATTTTCATATTCCATTACAAAGTGGTTCCAATAAAATTTTAGGGTTAATGCGTAGGCGCTATCAGCGAGAGCTCTATGCCGATAAAATCAAATACATAAAACAGTTGATCCCCGACTGCGGCATTGGTGTAGATGTAATTGTTGGATTTCCATCTGAGGGTGATGCTGAATTTCAAGAGACATTCAATTTTCTTCATTCCCTTGATGTTTCATACTTGCATGTTTTCACCTATTCTGAAAGGCCTAATACCAAAGCGTTAGACATAAAAGAGGTTGTGCCGATGCATATCCGAAATGAACGCAATAAACAACTTCGCAATCTCTCCTATCAAAAATCACAGTACTTTAAAGAATCCCAGCTTGGCTCAACACGCAAGGTATTGTTCGAGCAAGAAAATAAAAATGGAATGATTGAGGGGTATACAGATAACTACATTAGAATCACCACTCCTTTTAGAGAGGAGTGGGTGAATAGAGAGGTGGGGTGGGAAATCAACTAGATGTTAGATGTTAGACATTAGGTGTTAGGGAATACAAAAAAGCATAAAGCGATCAGCGACAAGCGGTCAGCGATCAGCAGTCAGCGTCCAGCGCTAAGCGGTCAGCGCCAAGCGATTACCCCAACCCTTTCAAACTCTCAGCAAGCATCTTTATCTTCTCCAACGCATCGGCTTGTTTCTTTCGTTCTAAATCCACTACTTCAGGTTTTGCGTTTTGCACAAACCGTTCATTGGAAAGTTTCTTCTCAACTGATTCAAGGAAGCCTTTATAATAATTAATCTCTGTTTCAATTTCAATTCGCTGTGCTGATGTATCAATGGCTTGTTCGCTCTTGATGAAGAATCGGTCACCTCCAATAACAAGTTGAATGGTATCGGCTATGGACTCCTCGGTGAACATAAAGGCTTCGGCATTGATTTGCTTACACAATAATTCCTTGATAGACGCCCAAACCGTTTTATCTTTTACTGTTGCATATAGCGTTATGGCTTCTTTATTTTTAATACCTGCTTTCACCCGTGCATCTCTAATTGCAGTGATGGCAGACTTTAGCAATTCTGCTTCATTCAGAACAGACTGATCTTCTCCCCTAGCCACGAATGAACCATCAATTTGCTTAACACAAAGATCGACAGGCTGGTTGTTGCGCAACAGGTGATAGATTTCTTCAGTTACAAAAGGCATGAACGGATGCAACCTTTCCAAAAGCATTTCAAAAAAAGAAATTGCTTTGTCTAGATGTTTAACATCCATAGGCTTTTCGAAACCTGGTTTAATCCATTCTAGATACCAGCTACAAAAATCATCCCATATCAATGTATAGAGTGTCTTCAGCGATTCACTCAATTTGAACTGATTCATTTGCACATCCATCTCGGTGCACACCTGACGAAGTCGTGCTTCAAACCATTCATGAGGCCAATCTGATGTTAGGGTTATTTCTTCAGCAGATAAATTATCCTTTGCTCTCTCTTTCCAGAGTTGAATCAATTTTAGTGCATTCCAAATTTTATTGATAAAGTTTCGACCTTGCTCGTTGGATGCTTTATCCCATAACAAATCATTTCCTGCAGGTGATGCAATCATGATTCCAAAACGGACGGCATCTGCACCAATCTCATCAATCATTTCCAAAAGATCTGGTGAGTTGCCTAACTGCTTGCTCATTTTTCTTCCTTGCGTATCCCTTACAATACCGGTAAAGTATACATCACTAAACGGCTTCTTCCCAGTATATTCATAGCCCGCCATAATCATACGCGCTACCCAAAAGAAAATAATTTCTGGTGCCGTAACGAGCGTATTGGAGGGATAGTAGTATGCTACATCTTTATTACCAGGATTAGAAAGACCCTTGAATACTTCGAAAGGCCATAGCCAAGATGAAAACCAAGTATCTAGACAATCTTCGTCTTGCTTTAATTGTGGATTTTCAACTTTAAATGTTTCCGAGAATTTTTGCTTCGCTTCTTTTTCATTCATCGCCACAACAAATCGTCCTTCTGCGTCATACCAAGCAGGTATTTGATGTCCCCACCACAATTGCCTTGAGATACACCAATCTTTGATGTTCTCCATCCAATGCCTATATAAATTTTTAAACTTAGCCGGATGAAAATTAATTTCTCCTTCTTCCACTGCTGAGAGGGCAGGGCCAGATATTTTTTTCATATCTACCCACCATTGCAATGATAGTCGAGGTTCTACTACAACATCTGTCCGTTCAGAAAATCCTACTTGATGCGTATACTCTTCAATTTTTACAACATGTCCGGCTTCTTGTAAATCAACAACGATTTTTTTGCGCGCATCGAATCGATCTAATCCAACATAGAGTTGAGCATCAGCGCTCAATGAACCATCTTCATTTAAAATATCCACTACATCAAGACCATGTTTGATTCCAATTTGGTTATCATTCATGTCGTGTGCAGGTGTTATTTTAAGTGCACCTGAACCGAAATCAGTTGCCACATATTCATCGCCGATGATTGGAATTTTTCGATTAATTAATGGAACCACTGCGAAGGTTCCAATTAAATGCATGTAGCGTTCATCAGCTGGATTTACTGCGATGGCGGCATCCCCTAAAATAGTTTCAGGGCGAACAGTTGCAATGGTAATACTTGCTTTTTCAAGTGGAAGGGCTACCCCATCTGCACCTATCAATTGATATTGTAAAAAATATAATTTCCCTTGAACTTCTTTAAAGATTACTTCTTCATCGCTGAGGGCCGTTTTAGCACGCGGATCCCAATTGATCATGCGTTTACCTCTGTATATATATCCTTTAGTATACAAGTCATTAAAAACATGAATCACTGAGCGATAGTAATCAGGATCCATAGTGAAAGATGTTCTATTCCAATCAAGCGAACAGCCTAATTTCTTTAGCTGTTGTAAAATGATACCGCCGTATTTTTCTTTCCACTCCCAGGCGTAGGTCAGAAATTCATCACGAGAAAGACTTGATTTTGCAATCCCTCTTTCACGTAACATGTGTACTACTTTCGCCTCAGTAGCTATTGAAGCATGGTCTGTACCAGGCACCCAACAGGCATTTTTACCCATCATACGAGCACGGCGAACCAATATATCTTGAATAGTATTATTTAGACAGTGCCCCATGTGTAAAATACCGGTGACATTGGGCGGTGGGATTACAACAGTGTACGGCTCACGATCGTCGGGTGTACTTTCAAAATACTTTTTATCGAGCCAATGCCCATACCATTTTTGTTCAGCAGAAATAAAATCAAAATTTTTGGAAATCTCCATGATACCGTCTTCGTTTTTGGATTACAAAGGTAACAAGAAAGTTGGGAGTTGCGGAGAGTTGGAGGTTAGGAGTTGGGAGGAGATCGCTTGACGCTAATCGCTGGGCGCTTTGTGTTGGGAGTTGGGAGTTGGGGGTTGAACGCTTTACGCTGAACGCTGGGCGCTGAGAGTTAGAGGATATTTATTTTCCTGTCCAAACGAGGTAAGTTACCAAGCCTATAGCAGCATATACGAGGACAACTATAAGTCCAATCTTTACAGATTGTGGAATTTGAGAAGATAGTGTTTTCATGAAATTCTTTTTCATCGTTTACTAAAATTCTGGTTATCTATAATCAAGACTATTCTATACGATTAGACTCAATCTAGCTAAGAGGTTCATAGAACTATATCTAAATTAATGTTAAAATCAATAATTGTGGACTTTTTAGGCCATAAGTTATGCACATGATTTGAAGTTTAGTAAAGGATGACACGGATCATATAATACTATAGGAGATCGTCGTAAAATTGCATAGAAGTACATAAACAACTAAAAATCAAATAATTACACATGAAAAAGTCAATACACAGCAACCGTTATGCCATTTGGATCGATCGTCGTCATGCCATGATACTAAATATTTCCCCCGAAGGCGAAAAATCATTTATTACCATCGAATCGGACAATAGTAGGCCGGAACGCTTTGATGGGGAGGGCACTAATAAAACCGGGATGCTTGGCACTACCCTTTCAAGGGAAACGAATATGCAAGATCGAAACAATAATTATCACCAAACCTATTTGAAGAAAGTTGTTTCGGTGTTAAAGGGTGTAAATGCGTTATTAATACTTGGATCTGGCGACACTAGATATGACCTTCAAAATGCCATTGAAAAAAACAAAGTATTTAATGGCATTTGGGTAGAAAATAAAGCCAGCAAAAAATTATCTCAACGTGAATTAGAAGTAGAGACTGAGAATCATTTTAATCTGCATTTGAGTTAAGAACGGCAGACGCTGGGCGCTGATTTTTCGCTTGACGCTTAACGCTTAGCGCTGATTTTACGCTTGACGCTTAACGCTTAGCGCTCTAAACAGTTTGATACATGCTAAGACTTTAAGCAACAGCGTCCAGCGTTTAGCGTTAAGCGTCCAGCGTTAAGCGTCCAGCGTTAAGCGTCCAGCGTTAAGCGTCTAGCGTTAAGCGTCCAGCGTTACTTTATCAACATCGAATTCCCTGTTTTCTTGTACACTTTTCCATCTTTACCGATGGCTTCCACCGTCCATGTGTATACATCCATTATCTGAAGTTTACCATTATACATACCGTTCCATCCCTCACCCATTGTTTTTGTTTCAAAAACAAGTTGCCCCCATCGATTGAAAATTCTAAATGATTTTAATTCACTTATATTAACAATTAATGGGAATAATTTGTCATTATGGCCATCGTTGTTAGGTGTCCATGCTTTAGGAACTAAAATCGTAGAATTAATAGGAAGAGCTTGTTGCACCCTCACTAACACAGTATCAACCACGGTACAATTATTATTTGTCTTCATTGTAATGGTGTATTCCATATCCCTATCATACTGGAAGGTTGGATCAGGTATTGAAGTAGCATCCAATCCAAGTCCTGGATACCAGCTGTATTGATTTCCAATATTTCGTGCACTCAATTTCAATGGATTAGTCGGTGTGGTGGTTTGGGTTGGATATCGCGTGCCATCGATTTTCTGGTAAATATTTATTACTACAGAAACAGGTTCATTACTAGCACATTCATTGATGTATGAGGTCTGTATGTAATAGGTACCT
>CANGBH010000055.1 GCA_947451935.1 Chitinophagaceae bacterium | reverse complement strand
TAATATTTACGAAGCCCCAAGAAAAGTATTAGAAGCATTAGATGGCGAATTGGTTGAAATGAAACGTTGCAAAAAAAATGGATTGTGCTGCGGAGCAGGTGGAGCGCAGATGTTTAAAGAAGAAGAAAAAGGAGATCAACGTATAAACCTTGAGCGTTCCAATGAAGCAATCAAGACCAATGCATCAATCATTGCATCTGCTTGTCCTTTTTGTAATACAATGATGACTGATGGAATCAAGCTGAATGAAAAAGAATCTGAAATCGAAGTGATGGATATAGCAGAATTAATAGCAAAATCAATATGATGAACTTATCATTTAAAGAATTAATCCCGGCTGATTTTAGTGATGCTTCAAGAGTATGGATATATCAGTCAAGTCGACTTTTCACTCTATCTGAAGCACTGTCCATAGAAGATACACTTAACCAGTTTGCTGCTAATTGGAAATCCCACCAATATCCAGTTAAAGGGTTTGCTACCCTATTTTTTGGACAATGCATTGTATTAATGGCTGATGAAACCATGTCTGAGGTTAGTGGATGCAGTACCGATAGTTCAGTTCGACTAATCAAAGAAATTGAGGCAACCTACAAGGTTAGTCTATTTGATCGCACAAATTTGGCTTTTATCGTCAAAGAGAAGATACAGCTGATCCCTATGTCACAAATAAACTATGCGCTAGAGAATAATTTTATTAGCTCAGAAACATTGTTTCTTGATCATAATGTTACTGATAAACAATCACTTATCAACAGATGGATGATTCCTGTTCAAGACAGCTGGTTAGCAAAGCGGTTTCTTAATAAAAATGTTTAGCTGAATTACTGTGACAATTTGTCACATTTCTTCTTTTAGTGTAAATTCGCAACATGTTGAATGTGCTAAACAAATCAATTGATGAGAGTCGTCAGGGTGAGGCGTATGCCCCCAATACCAGTAGTCAAAATCCCGTAGCTAAGAAATTCTTCATTGAAAGCTATGGCTGTTCAATGAATTTTAGTGATAGTGAGATAATTGCCTCCATTTTACACACTGAAGGTTTTGGTGCTACTAAACATGAAGAAGAGGCTGACCTTATTTTCTTAAATACCTGTTCAATTAGAGAAAAAGCTGAATTGACAGTAAGAAAACGACTCACAGAATTTAAAAAGCTTAAACGAAAGAATCCATCGCTTTTAGTTGGCATACTAGGATGTATGGCGGAGCGATTAAAAAATAAGTTGTTGGATGAGGAGAAGTTGGTTGATCTAGTGGTAGGCCCAGATGCCTATAGAACCTTACCAAACCTCATAGAGGAAGCAGAAGGTGGTACAAAGGCCGTAAACGTATTGTTAAGCAGAGATGAAACCTATGCAGGCATATCCCCTGTTCGGTTAAATTCAAATGGTGTTTCAGCCTTTGTTAGCATTACACGAGGTTGCAATAACATGTGTTCATTTTGTGTTGTTCCTTTTACTCGAGGAAGAGAACGTAGTCGAGATGTGCATTCTATTCTCGATGAATGTAGAGACTTATTCGAAAATGGCTACAGAGAAGTTACTTTATTGGGACAGAATGTGGACAGCTATTATTTTGTTGATTCCGCAACTAACCATGTAACAGACTTTGCATTACTTCTTAAGCAGGTTGCTGAAATAAACCCATTGTTAAGAGTACGATTTAGTACATCCCATCCAAAGGATATTACAGATAGTGTTTTATATACCATGCGAGATTACGCGAACATTTGCAAATACATTCATTTGCCTGTACAAAGTGGTTCTTCTAGATTATTGCAACTCATGAATAGAACCTATACTAGAGAATGGTATTTGTCTAAAATTAAACGCATTAAAGAAATTATGCCTGATTGTGCTATTAGCTCAGATATCATTGCAGGATTTTGTACTGAAGAAGAACAGGATCATCTTGAGACGCTTGACGTGATGAAACAATCCGAATATGAGTTCAGCTATATGTTTATTTATTCTGAACGACCAGGAACATTAGCTGCAAAGCGATATGAGGATAATGTTGACATGGATACTAAAAAAAGAAGACTGAGTGAGATCGTTTCAATGCAAAACAATTTATCATACGAAAGCAACAAAAAAGATGTTGGAAAAGTATTTGAAGTGTTGATTGAAGGAGATTCAAAACGAAGCAATCTACAATGGATGGGCAGAAACAGCCAGAACAAAGTCATGATATTCGATAAGACCCAAGACGGCAAGTTAAAAAAGGGTGATTATGTAAATGTTGTGGTGAACGAATTTACACAAGCCACATTGTTTTGTACGATTGTTAACTAATTATAAGCCATCAACATATGGATATTCAAAGTATTAAAAACAGATTCGGTATAATCGGTAACTCTCCCTCCCTGAACTATGCACTCCAGGTAGCGACACAAGTTGCTAATACAGACCTAACTGTGTTGATTGCGGGGGAAAGTGGAGTAGGAAAAGAAATTTTTTCGCAAATTATCCATGCACTATCTCCTAGGAAACACAATCCATTTATTGCTGTAAACTGTGGCGCTATTCCAGAAGGCACCATCGATTCTGAATTATTTGGACATGAAAAAGGATCGTTTACTGGTGCAGTAGATTCAAGAAAAGGATATTTCGAAACAGTAAATGGCGGAACCTTATTCATGGATGAAATCGGTGAAACTCCATTGGGTACTCAAGCTAGGCTTTTACGTGTTCTTGAAAATGCTGAATTCATTCGTGTAGGTTCATCAAAAGTACAAAAGACTGATGTTAGGGTTATTGCTGCTACCAACCAAGATTTACTTCTCGCCACGCAGAATAATAAATTTCGAGAAGACTTATATTATCGCTTAAATACTGTACCTATTCGAGTTCCCTCATTAAGAGAACGCAAAGAGGATATCATTTTATTATTTAGGAAATTCGCAGTTGATTTTGCAGAAAAATATAGAACAAGTCCAATTCAACTCGATGATGAAGCTAAAGCAATGCTCATCAATTATCCATGGCCAGGTAATGTTAGGGAGTTAAAAAATATAGCAGAACAAATTTCTGTGCTCTCGGAAAACAAATTGATTACTCCTAAAGAAATAGAACGTTTTTTACCAAAGCATGCTGACAGAAACTTACCAATGGTGATGAAATCATCCGGAGGAAATGGGCAAACAGAATTCATGAATGAAAGAGACATCCTATATAAATTATTCTTTGATATGAAGAAGGATGTGACGGAACTCAAGAAAATGTTTCTCGATATCCTTCATAACCCATCAACCATTAATACCGTTTCCAATGCTGTAGAAGCTTCGTTCATGCAAGACCTTCCGTTGGTTCAAAATACACTGGAGCCATCATCCGGAAATATATATGCTGTATCAAAACAACCTATTATCATTTCTGAATCAAGGGATATTCAGGACACTGTTGTAGTTGAAGAATCTCTCAACATCATGGATAAAGAAAAAGAATTGATAGAAAAAGCATTGAAGAAACACAAAGGCAAACGTAAGGACGCTTCTTCCGATCTTGGTATTAGCGAAAGAACATTATACAGAAAATTAAAAGAATACGATATTGAAGAACTATAAATACAAGCAACTATTTCAATTGTTTATTATAATAGTAGCCATAGCTTCTATTCAAGGAACTTGTAGGTATTCATTAAAAGATGTATCTATACCTCCTGAAATAAAGACCGTTCGTGTTTTTTATATCGAAAATAAAGCTCGATATATAAATCCGCAACTGAGTCCAAAATTATCTGATAAATTAAGGCAAAAAATAGTCAACCAAACCAGACTATCACAAACCAATAATGATGCGGATTATGAAATTAGTGGCTATGTGAGTGATTATTCAGTAAGCACCTCTGGTATTTCACAGAAACAAGTTGCTAGTAATAATTTGAATGTTAGTGTACACATTATATTTAAAAACAAACGAGACGAAACAAAAAATCAAGAAATCGACATCACCCGAAACTTCCCCTTTTCAGCCAGCAAAAGCCTTACACAAGCAGAAGCTGAGCTAAATGACCAAATGGTTGAGGGGTTAACAGACGAGATTTTCAATAGAATTTTTTCAAATTGGTAAAGCAGATTATATTAGCAAAATGATAAGGGAGACAGATTTTTTAGTACAGAGCATGTTTGAGCGGGAGAATCTCGATGAGATGACCCTTGATGAGTTGCAGGCATTGGCTCAACAATACCCCTATTCTTCCATTGTACATTTTTTGCATACAAGTAAGCTTAAAGAGACATTTGACAGGCATTTTCCAGAAGCGGTTTCCCATACTGCATTGTATTTCAACAATCCACATTGGTTAGATTACCAGCTTAGTGATGAAAATGAGCGTGGCATGATTAAAAAGTTCAGTATGGAAGAAAACGAAGAAGTTTCCTCTATATCTGATCCATTAGCAGAAGATCAAAAGCCATTCAACCTTAATTCATACCCAGTAACCGAAAGTTATGGCTCAGAAGAGGTTGATATTGACCTTGAGCCATATGCTCATGTAGAAAAAACGACTGAAGTTTATGGAGACATAGAAGATGAAATAGAAACTATTGAAGATTCTATCATTGAATCTACTTTAGGAGATGATGATAATAGTGGCTTAGAGGATATAGAAGAGCCTATATTTAGCTCTACTTATACAGATACTGAAGCTGATATTGAGGAAAATGAAGAGTCTATTTTTACTCAAAAGGAAGAAGATATCATTCCTTCCTTAACTGATTTGACTGAAACATCGACTTTAAATCCATCACAAGAGTCCCTTGATAAGACATCAGAAGGCCAATCAATTGAATTTGACCCATATCATACCGTAGATTACTTTGCTTCGCAGGGAATCAAACTTGTTGAAAAAGAAGATAAAGACGACTTAGGGCTTAAGGTGAAAAGTTTTACGGCATGGCTAAAAACCATGAAAAAGCTCCAACCAATCGCTTTGAATGCATCAGAAAATAGTATATCTGGGACAGAAAGCACTGAAGAACCTTTCCAAAAGGCAGAATTAATCGTCACTGAGGCCATGGCTGAGGTATATTTAAAGCAAGGAATGGCTGAAAAAGCAATTGATGTATACACTAAATTAAGTTTGCAAAATCCTAGCAATAGCCATATTTTTGCTAACCGAATTTTGGCTATAAAACAAAATAGATTATGACCACCATTTTCATAGTATTAATCCTTTTAGCATCTGTACTCCTTGGACTTATCGTGTTGATCCAAAACCCTAAAGGCGGTGGATTATCTGGAAATATTGCCGGATTTAGCAACCAATTCATGGGCGTAAAGCAAACAACAGATGTATTAGAAAAAGGAACTTGGATTCTTTCTACTATCCTTATTGTATTGTGTATTGTTTCAACATTGCTTATATCTTCTAGTAAGAATACCAGCAATGATGCTATTAAAAATATCCCAACCAACAGCAATACCCTCCCTCAACAACAAATGCCCCTTCAACCAGCGCCTTCAACTACGCCAGGGAAGTAATTTATAACGATTTTAAGATGAAACCCTGTCGATTATCAGCAGGGTTTCCTTATTTTGGGATATGGCCAAGAAAAAAACTAAATCGAAATCCAAACGTTCAAGTCATAAAACAGGGTATGTAATCATATCTATACTGGCATTAGTATCATCGTTGATTGTTTATCTCCTCTTTCTTAGGTCTTCCACCAAATTCGATTCTGAGGACACAACGATTCTCATTTCTTCAAATAATGCAGAAAAGACATACATTAAGCCAGTTTTGGAGGAGGTTATTGAACCCGTTAGTTTTCAAACATTCTTAGTTTTAGCAGATTGGTTTGATTACTGGAATACCATAAAACCTGGGAGGTATTTAATAGATCGAAATAGTAGCATCTTTACCATTTTCAGAAAATTAAAAGGAGGAACACAAACACCAGTAAAACTCACCATTAATAAGTATAGGACTAAAAAGGATTTATCACATTTTATAAGCACTAAACTTAACATAACTGATACAGCCATGTATCTGTTTTTAACCACTGAAGATTCCTTGTCGTTGTTAGGACTTGAAAGTGAGCAAGCGATGACAATCATCATCCCAAATACATATTCTATTTATTGGAATACCAATCCGAAAGAGTTCTTGATGAAAATGCAAAAAGAAGCCAATAAATTTTGGAATTCAGATAGAATAGAAAAGGCAAAAAAATTAGGCCTCTCTAAAGAGGAAGTTTATGTTATAGCATCTATTGTTGAAGAAGAAACTAACAATCCAACCGAAAAACCTAAAATGGCAAGTGTCTATATCAATCGATTAAAAAAAGACATGAATTTAGGTGCCGATCCAACGATAAAATTTGCTCTTGGAGATTTTAGTATAAAGAGAATTACCATGAACGAAATTAACAACTCGTCAAGTTCTCCTTATAATACCTATAAAAATAAAGGATTACCTCCTGGTCCGATTTGTACTCCCTCTATTCTCACTATTGATGCAGTCTTGAAAGGCGAAAAAACCGGGTATTTATACTTTTGTGCCAAACCAGATTTTTCTGGCACACATAATTTTGCTGTTACGGCAGAAGAGCATTTTGAAAATGCGCGGAAATATCGAATTGCCTTAGACCAAAGAAAGATACATTAACTTCAAAGATGATTAAACTCGAAAGAATTATAATCGAAAGTAAACCCATCACATTTTTAATTGAGAAATCAAAAAGAATCGTTCTACCTGGATTTGAAGGTCTTCCTTTATATGATGTAGTCGTATTTTTTATTAAACAAACGCAGCAAATTGGTTTAAATGAAAGAGCTGCATCGATTGCCTTCAATTTTTTAATGGCTATCCCTCCATTCTTTATATTCATTTTCACCTTACTATCGAATATTCCAGGTTCCAGAAAACTATATAAAGAGATTTTGATAATTGTAAAAACAATTACGCCAGATCAATCTACCTACAATGTCATTAAAAATGTAATGGATGACTTCTTCTCCAGTGGAACAGGATTTTTGTCATTTGGTTTATTACTTGCACTTTACTTTTCCTCAAATGCAACGCTTACCATCATGCGAACCTTTACAAAATCAATGCTTCATATTGATATTGAAAAGAGAAATTTTATTCAAATCAGATGGGCCGCAATAAAATTAACTATGCTAATTGTTCTTTTGGTATTCGCCACCCTATTCATATTGCTTACACAAACCATAGTAATTAGTTGGTTAACTCAACATTGGCATCTTAAAGATCATATTTCAAATACTTTTTTTAATCTACTTCAAATCGCAATTATATTTTTATTGATTTACCTATCCATAGGAATGATTTATAAATATGCTCCAAATATTCAAAAAAAATGGAAAATTAAATCCCCAGGGACGATATTAGCAACAATTTTGATTATGACATTCACTTACCTATTTTCTTACTGGGTAAACAATTTTGCTACATACAATAAAGTATATGGCTCTTTAGGAAGTATATTAATCCTAATGTTTCTTGTATTTGTTAATTCTCTTGTATTATTAATTGGTTTTGAATTAAACGTAAGCATCAATTCATTAAAAAGCATAGCTGAACGACGAACAATAAAATTAATATGAAAAAGGAACCTCGTCCATATATCCTCGCTGAAACAAATTGGAAAACAATACAACAACAATCCTATGATGTAGCTATACTACCTTGGGGTGCAACAGAGGCTCATAACTATCACCTACCCTATGCAACAGATAATTATCAAGTTGATCATGTAGCACAATTAAGTGCAGCAACAGCCTGGGAGCAAGGAGCAAAAGTTATTGTACTACCTACCATACCATTTGGTGTAAACACAGGACAACTAGATGTTCCATTTTGCATGAATTTAAATCCAAGTACACAACTGTCTATTTTAAAAGATGTTTGTGATGTACTAGTTAGGCATAATGTTACCAAACTAATTATCTTAAATGGTCATGGAGCAAATAATTTTATAGCCATGATTAGAGAATTAGCAGGCATTCACAGTAATCTTTTTGTAACTGTTGTGAATTGGTTTCAAGCAGTTCCAAGAGATGGAATATTTGAACTACCAGGAGACCATGCAGATGAAATGGAAACAAGCTTGATGATGTATTTATTTCCAAATTTAGTGCTTCCTATAAGTGACGCTGGTAGTGGCGCTACCAAGAAATTTAACCTTACAGGAATACAAGAAGGATGGGCATGGGCACAACGACCTTGGACGATGGTAACAAACGATACAGGGTCAGGTGATCCACAAAAATCAACAGCAATGAAAGGAGAGTTATTTATTTCTAAATGTGTGGAAAAAATAGCTCAATTTTGCAAGGAACTTTCTGGAAAAAGCGTCCAAGAGTTATTGAAATAATTTTTAAAATCCAATTTAGCATGCGTTTATTTTTAGTGAGTACCCTATTGTGTTTAGTAAGCAATATTTTCGCTCAAGAATCAATTGATTTAACGTTAAGAACAATAAATTCAAAAGGGAATTCTATAGACAATGTAGAGATTCATCTATTGAATAATGAAACATTTGGCGCCAAGCAAGCAAATGGAATTGTAAAGTTCAATAAACTTTCAAGAGGCAATTATACTTTCGAGATAAAAGCTCCAGGTTACTCAACATTAGTTCAACGAATTGATGCAACGGAAAGCAAAGAAATTACTATTGTACTCGAAACCGAATACATCAAACTCAGTGATATTGTAGTTACCGGTTCAAAAAAAGAATCGATGTACTATAAAACAAGTGGTGCAATTACCTCTTTCAATAGTAAGGATATCAAAGACCTTAGATTATGGGAAATTTCTGACCTTTCAGGGTTAGTGCCGAATTTGAACTTGGCACAATCTGGCGACAATAGAAACGTTGCTTTTATAAGGGGTATTGGAACAACATCTTACGAACAGGCTGTTGCTACCTATATTGATGGCGTACCTCAATTCAGTCTTGATACATACATTCCTCAATTTAATGATATTGATCACATTGAAATTTTAAATGGCCCACAAGGAACCTTGTATGGAAGAAATTCTATGGGAGGATTAATTAACATCGTTACGAAAAAACCGACTAATACGACCAAATTCAATACGGATATTAGTTTGGCAGAATATGGTCAAAAAAGAATCAATGCTTCATTAAATTTCCCCATTGTAAAAGACAAACTTTTTGCGCATGTTTCATTTTTGAATGATCTTAAAAATGGCTACTATAAGAATGATTTTTATCATAATGCATTTGATAAACAAGCGCAAACAGCCATTAATGCAAACATCAAGTATTTGATAAACAACAGATGGTCGTTATTGCTTGACCACAAACGATATCATGCAAAAAATTATGGCGCTTATCCGCTTGTATCAGGGATAGAAGAATTATTAAGTAATCCTTTCCATCTATCGCAAAATTCTGTGTCGCCCATGATCGATAAAACATCAAATAGTTCATTGATCTTGACGTATAAAGGAGAAAAAATGAATTTTTCTATTCAAAATTCTCTTCAGCAAAATCAACGATATTATGAGAACACTATTGATGCTGATTTCTCTACCTATGATATCGTAGGCGTATATAACAACTATGGTAGAGATTTCAATACGGTTAAAGCATTTACACAAGAAATTAAATTTAGTTCACCTGAAAATACTGCATCGAAATTCAAATGGGTTGCTGGTACATTTTATTACAATCAAAATAACCCAACAAAACAAGGAACTTACTTTGGAAAAGATGCTGGATTTATAGGAGTACCAGATCAAGAATTTACAATAATCTCCAATAACCTTGGGAAAAATCATGGCTTAGCTTTCTATGGCAACAGCACATTAGCTCTTACCGATAAGTTATCATTAAATGGTGGACTTCGTTACGATAAAGAGTATAGGAAGATGACCGTATCTGGAGAATATGAAAAAGCACCAGATCCAGCGTTCATTATTAATCCTGAAACTAAAGGTTCAACATCATTCGCTGCTTTATCTCCAAAAATTGGTATTCAATATAACAGAACAGAGTCAAGTATTTATTATTTAAGCTACAACAGAGGATTTAGAGCAGGTGGATTGACGAGCATATCCTCAGACCCTTCACAGGTTCCACTGATTGCATTTAAACCAGAATACAGCAACACCTTTGAGGCCGGAATAAAGGGCGAGGAATTCAACAAAAGGTTACGATTCGGAGTTGATGTTTTCTACAGCATTGTTAAAGACATTCAAGTTCCTTCTTTAATCTTACCTGATGCGATTACAGTGGTGAAAAATTTGGGAGAGATGAAATCAAAAGGAGTTGAATTTGAACTAACTGCTATCCCTGTTAATGGACTTACCATTCATTATGGAGGTGGTTATACTGATGCGAAGTTTGTTTCTTTTAAAACTGGACAAAATGGTGCTGAAGTTGATCTTGCAGGGAAGAAACAAATTTTCACTCCTGTATCAACTAACCTGATCACTATGCAATACCAACATAAATTAAATCAATCGGGTAATAGCTCATTTGTAATTAGAGCAGAATATAAAGTTATTGGAAAACAATACTTTGATGTTTCTAATACCATTGAACAAGCTAAGTATAATTTAGTAAACCTAAGAGCTGGTATCCAAACCAAATCATTTGATTTCTTTCTTTGGGTTAGAAATGCTGGAAACACCAAATACATTGATTATGCTTACGATTTTGGTGCTGCACATCTTGGGAATCCACGTGTTATTGGAAGCACCATTTCAATTAAATTATAACAAAATAAGGATAACGTTCACTTAGATAGAGATAGGAAATGAATTCATTCGTATGCCTAATCCTGCTTCCTGAGAATTAGTCAGCTTAAAATTATCGTAATGAATACCTGTTGCGATATCTTCTGATAATAACAATGGTCCATCAGCATCTAAGTAATCCACCATATGCGATAGGTGGCCAAGGGCGGCAGTGCCAATGGTTGATTCGTTCATACACCCAAGCATGATAGTTAATCCAAGTTGCCTAGCTTTTTTAATCATTTCAAGCGCAGGACTAATCCCACTGCATTTTGTCAGCTTTATATTTATCCCATTGAAAACATCTTTGCATTTTTCTATATCAGAAAACCCAACACACGATTCATCTGCAATTATAGGGATATTCGTTAATTTTCTCAGTGCAGCAGTACCCTCATAATTATCTTTTGATAAGGGTTGTTCAATAAGTTCAATCTGCAATTGATTTAATGTAGGCAAGTTTAGCACTGCTTGATCAAATGACCATGCGGCATTTGCATCTATTCGAATGACTGAGTTTGTTCGTTTTCTTATTTGAACAAGTTTTTCAAGGTCATCTGCAGTACCTACTTTTATTTTATAGATTGGGGCCGGATGTTGCTCTATCTTATTGAACATCAAATCGATGTTATCAATACCAATGGTATAATCAGTTTGAAGAGATGATTTAGACTGACTATTCCAAAGATCAGACAAAGGCTTTTTTTTCATCTTTCCATATAAATCCCAACCAGCCATATCCAAAGCGGATACTAGGAATGGATTTGTAGGTAATAAATGATGTAAAAAATGCCAAAAGCGTTTTGGATCCATGAACGAAAACGATTCAATAAATTTTCGTTTAGACTCAAGGTCAGCTTGCATCTGTTCAACCGTAACATTATAATAATCTATAGCTGGAGCTTCCCCATATGCCTTAATTCCGGGGCCCCATGTCAATTCTACTACTAATGATTTCTGACAATCTTTCGTTCCTTTCGATGTTGTAAAGGGATATTGGAAGGGTAATTTAGAAATTGAATGTGAGAGTTGAAGCATACGTAAAAATAGTTCTTTATCCTTATTTTATGAAGTTG
>CANGBH010000054.1 GCA_947451935.1 Chitinophagaceae bacterium | reverse complement strand
GTTGTTGCCATTGTTTTTGCTGCAACCATCATACCCTTTATCCCAATTTCAGTTCCTCCTGATGCAACTGCTTGCCAACTGTGTAGTGTCGTTCCTGGCACCCATGTTGCTGCACGAAGACCTACTGTTGGAACAATATAGCTTACATCACCAACATCAGTTGACCCACCTCCAGCATCTATTTCTGTTCTCAAAGGTATTATGCTATCTGATGTTTCAATGCTTGGATGTGAGTAGTTGAATGATGCTTGAATTTTTTTGGCGAATACTTTTTCTTCTTCAGAATAGGTTACACCACCTATTTGTTCAAGATTTTTCTGCATGACTTCACCTAATGTTTTATTTAAAAGTAAGTCATGTGTTCCTCCAATGATTTCATATTCCATCTTTGTATCGGTGCCTAGAGCAGCTGCTCTAGCGGTATTCACCACACGTTCAAATATTTGCTTAACCTGATCTTTATTTGGATGGCGAACGTAATAATATACTTCTGCAAAATCAGGCACTACATTAGGCGCCTTACCACCTTGAGTAATTACATAGTGGATTCTTGTTTCTTGGGGAACATGTTCTCTCATCATGTTTACCATATAATCCATTGATTCTACTGCATCAAGTGAAGATCTTCCTAGTTCTGGTGAGGCTGCAGCATGAGCTGATGTTCCGTAGAATCTAAATTTTGCCGATGAATTTGCTAAGGCACTAGTCATGGTAATTTTATTTTCTGCGTCAGGGTGCCAATGTATAGCCACGTCCACCTCATTGAAAAGACCAGCACGCACCATATATACTTTGCCTGAGCCACCTTCTTCTGCTGGGCATCCGAAAATTTTTATTGTTCCTACGATTTTCTTTTCCTCAATTAATTTTTTTATCGCAATGCCTGCTGCTATGGAGGCTGTTCCAAAAAGATGATGTCCGCAGCCATGGCCTGCTGATTTTCCCTCTATGCCTTTTTTCTCTGGAATTGCTTGCTGTGCTAACCCTGGTAGGGCGTCGTATTCGGCGAGTATTCCTATTACTGGCTTGCCGGTTCCATATGTAGCAACGAAGGCTGTTGGAATATCAGCAACACCTGATTCTATGGCAAAACCTTCTTTTGTGAGCTGATCTTGAAGCAATGCAGTGCTTTTTATTTCTTTATAGCCAAGTTCTGCATTATTCCAAATTTGCATGGCAACTCCTTTATATTGATCATGATTGGATTCGATTTCTTGAATGGCTGCCTGTTTTATCAATTCTATCGATTTACTCGTTGTCTTTTTTTGGCCAATTAGGTTTAGCACAAAAAGGCAAGAGACAAATACTGCCATTATTTTTATTCTGATCATATTCGGTTGTTTGAGCACTCAATTTAACGGCTAATCCTTACATTTATACCTGCTTTTAATTTTTTTTTACTTCGTTTTGGTTTAGAATATACTTAAAGCAACTTTTAAACTCTTTCGTCATGGTTCATCATCACTCAATTATGAAAAATTTATTGTTTGTCGCGTTTATTTTATCATTTTCTATCTCATTTGCGCAGATAAAAAATGGAGCAGGTGCTGCCCGCGTTGTAGCCTTTACATCACAGCAATCGTTGATTGCTTCCTCTCCATATCATGATTTGACATGGCGAAATGTTGGCCCAGACTATATAAGTGGTAGGTGTACTGAAGTTCAAGGAGTTTCAGGCGATCGTAATTTAATTTTTGCTTCATTTGCTTCTGGGGGCTTTTGGAAATCTAAGGACGCAGGAGAGCATTGGGAGTCGCTAACTGATGGGTTAGGTTCACAGGCTATTGGGAGTTTTGCATTATCTCCATCTAATCATGATATTATTTATATTGGTACTGGTGAGGCTAATATTTTTCGCGCATCATTTTCAGGAGTAGGAGTTTTTAAAACTGTAGATGGTGGGCAGCATTGGATTTCACTTGGATTAGAAAATACAGGAACCATTTCGCGCATTATTGTACATCCATCCAATCCAGATGTCGTATATATTTCAGCAGGGGGCAATGAATGGAGTTATAATAACGATAGGGGAGTATATAAAACAGAAAATGGCGGAAAGTCATGGAGTAGAGTTTTAGGTTCTGATGAAAAAACAGGAGCGATTGATATGGTGATGGATCCTACAGATCCAAATACATTAATTGTGTCAACATGGAATAGGATCCGCAGAAGATGGAGTGATCCAGTACCTGAAGATGGAGATTATTTATACAAGACGACAGATGGGGGAAAGAATTGGAGAAAGTTAACAGATGGGTTACCTGAGACTAAGTTTACCGGACGTATTGGGCTTACTATTTCAAAGAGTAAGCCTAATGTTATTTATGCATACGTTGATAATCATACTCCCAAAAGAGAACCTAAGGAAGGCGAGCTTGATCCTTACGGAAGACCAATTCAAGTGATTCCTTTTGGCGTACAAGTATACAGAAGTGATGACAAAGGGGAGCATTGGAAAAAAGTCAGCACTGAGGATGAAAAACTTGAGCGTTTTGCCGGGACATATGGATGGGTATTTGGGCAAATACGGGTTGATCCGAATAATGAAAATGTAGTTTATATCATGGGTGTACCTATGGCTAAATCTATCGATGGTGGTAAGACCTTTACGATGATGAATCCGTCTGATGATAATGGTGATGAAATGCATGGTGATAATCATGCATTATGGATTGATCCTGCCAATAGTGATTATATCATTAATGGTAATGATGGGGGAATAATCTTAACGTATGATGGCGGATTAAAATGGAAAAACTTTTTTAAGAAAATACCAACCACACAATTTTATAATATTACCTATGATATGAAAACTCCATATACCATTTTTGGTTCTGTACAAGATGAAGGAAGTTTTATGGGAAGTATTAAAAATGAATATGGTAAAGTTGCTGATGGTATCATGCCTTGGCAAGATGCACCAGGCGGAGAGGGTACAATCATTGCAGTTGATCCCAAAAATTCCGATATTGTCTATTCAAGTTCTTTTTATGGGAGGCTAATGCGAAGCGATCTTCGTATGCCCAGAATACCTTGGGATCAAGAACCTAAGCCAGACTCGGTTCGTTCTAAAGAGATTTTTCCAAAGAAATCGGATGGTGAGGAAGTACATCGTGGTGAATGGCTTGCTTACTCGTTAATTTCTCCACACGACAATAATGTGATTTACCATGGTTTTCAATATTTGTTTCAATCAAATGATAAAGGAGAGACATGGAAGAGAATTAGTGATGATTTGACGTATAACGATAAGAGTAGGATGGGTCGCACTCCATATGCGATTAATCACCAGGCAATAACAGCCATAGAAGAATCTCCGCTCAAAAAAGGGTTACTCTATGTAGGGACTGATGATGGCAGGGTTTGGATGCGTGATGGAGAAAAAGCTCCTTTTATTTTAATCATGAAAGGTATACCACAAAATGCCCATGTATCCAGGATAGTAGCTTCTTCAAAAGAAATAGGGCGTGTTTATTTAACCTTAAGCAATAGACGCGAAGACGATAATACGCCTTATGTTTTTGTTTCTGATGACAAGGGTATAACGTGGACAAGCATTGCTTCTAATTTACCAGCTGCACCTGTTAACGTAATTAGAGAAGATAGCAAGTATCCTACACACTTATATTGTGGTACTGATATGGGAGTATATGTTAGTTTAAATTCAGGGAAAAAATGGAGCTCACTTCAGTCTAATTTACCTGCAGTTGTTTCCGTTCAAGATTTATTTATTCATCCGCGTGACCGAAATTTAGTTATAGCAACTTATGGAAGAGGGGTATACGTACTTGATCAATTTCAACAAATAAAATGACATTGAAAATTGGATTAGCTTGCCCTGCTTTTATTTATAAAAACAGATCTGTAAATAATTCAGCACCTGGTACTACCGAGTATTTTGAAAGATCTGTGATGCCCTCTGCAGCTAAGACTTGCTCGTCGATAAAGCAATTCCCTGTGCATTGTTCTGATGACCTATTCAGGATATAATAAACGGCGTCTGCGATAATCTGAGGAGTTCTGCTCATTTTCATAAGCATTTCACCTCCCAATAAATTTTGTACCGCTGCAGTGGCAATAGTTGTTCTAGGCCAAAGGGCATTGGATGCAATCTTATATTGTTTTAATTCCTCCGCTAAACCTAGCGCAATCATACTCATGTTATATTTACTGAGTGTATAGGCTAGATGGTAGCCTAGCCATTTAGGGTCCATATTAATTGGTGGAGAGAGATTGATGATATGTGGATTTTTACCTCTTTTTAAATGCGGAATGCAGTGTTTAGTCATTAAGAACGTACCCCTTACGTTGATGCTATGCATTAGGTCAAATCTTTTGGCATCAGTTTGTTCGGTGTTATTTAATGAGATGGCTGAAGCATTGTTGATGAGTATATCTATTCCACCAAATGCTGCAACACCTTTTTCTATTGTTCCTATTATTTGATCTTCAAACCGTATGTCACATTGTAGCGCAATTGCTTTCCCGCCTTTCGCTTCAATTTCTTTTGCTGCGGAGAAAATTGTCCCACCGAGTTTTGGGTTTTCCTCAATAGATTTTGCTGCGATGATTATATTAGCACCATGCTCTGCCAGCTTTAATGCAATCGCTTTTCCAATGCCTCTGCTTGCACCAGTAATTAATGCTGTTTTATGTTGGAAATTCATACCCTACTTTTTATTGAATGTGATTAAGCTTCAAGTTATTGATTTAGGAAGCCAATGGAATGATTTATCTATGACTTGCCATAACAATTTTTACAAAAACTGATTATCCTCAATTCTCAACGCGGATTACACTATTTGTAACCTTATAAATTTCAAATGTTTTAAAATTTTGGGGGGCGGATAAGCCTTGGCCATACATAATCATATCTGGAGTATGAATCCTTACTGCTTTCTCTGTAAAGAATTTTTGTAAACGTTGATCCCACCATAGTTCTTTGCAAAAGAGAGTATCACCTTTTATGTTGTATACCCGAATACTATCTTGTAAAAATACTTTGTTATCATTTTCGTAATATCTAGCAAATTGTGCATCTAATTTGCTTTCAATATGCATAATGGAATCGTAGAAGTCAATATGCAATGTTTTGGGCAGTTCAATTCTTGAACTTGTATCTTGAAAGCGTAACATGATAGGAGCAATAAGCTTTGCTTTCATTTTCCCCTTCTGGCTCATATAGCTTGTGACATTAAGGATCTTGTCAACTCCCAATTTTTTTTCAAATAAGGCATTGACTTTTTTTTCATCATTTTCACATGACATCAAATAGATGCTGCTGAGTAAAATGATGAAAATTAACCTAATCACAAGGATGTTGGATTTTATTGGTATTTTGGCTTGTTAAACCAAATATCACTGAGGCAAAAGCCAAGTGATAATCGGAAAATATTTTCCTTGATATTGGATGAATTGTTTCCTCTGAATCCGATTTCAAATGAACTGTTGATCGCTGTATACTGATTTGAATATACATTTCTTCTTACAGGTATTCCTGTTCCAAAGGACACTGAATATACTGGAAGTTTATGATCTAATTGAATTGGGTCCTTTCCGAATGAAGTTCCAAGGCGATAAGCAACACGTTGCCAAAATTTTGATGATTTATCATCTGGAATGAATTGTCCTCCAAGTCGTGCTGTCCATGAATTGCACATTTTGTCGGCCATCCCAAAATATCTGTAATCATTCCATTTTGCAATATTGAACTCTGCTCCAACCATCCAACTACTTTCTTTTTCGAACATTATTCCTAGGCCCCAACTTGCAGGGTATGTTATTTTGCCTTTTTGATTTTCTCCGCTATATATGCTGTCAATTTTTTGAAATCCAACTGTTGAGTTGTATTCAACCGTTGCCCTTGAAATATTACGAGTAGCATTTAGGTTCGATTGTAAATTTCCATGAGCGCCAAGGCGAATGAATGTTGACTTACTGATTTTGATTTTATATTGAATTCCTAGATTCAAGAAGATGCCGCCAAAATGAGTAGTGTCTGTAGAGTTTGTTGATTTGTAGGCAATGGAGTCATTAATTAATGAAAACCTGGTGGTGTATTGTTTGTTTCCAAACATATACCCGGCATTGAATCCTACACTCAATGATTTTGTGCCATATGCCATGCCTGTATAGAACTGATAGGTGCCGCCATTGCCAAAGTAATTGTACTCGGCACTGTCGATTCCTGCTAGTCTAGTGGTAGTTGTGATATTGTAGTCAACTTTTGAAATGGGGCGAAGTCCAAAATTCATTCCCCAGTTTCTTTTTTTGGAGAGCGGAACTCCAATCTGAACATAAGATGGGATGAGGTTTGCTGATGTAAATTTTCTCGCTGGATTTAATGCATTCAGGGTTCTTGAGGTATAATCTAATCCAAAATCCAGTGTTGTAATTTTTAGGTTTGCGTAGGATGCAGGATTATTGAAGTTAACAGCTTGGTAATCAGAAAAAGCGCTTGATAACCCGCCCATTGCCCTATTCAGGATATTTTGTGCTGGAATCAAGTCTCCCAATCCATACCTTGAGTAAGGAGAGTTCTCCTGTGCGTTGGTCTCTATGGCCAATAGCGATAGCAGGGATGAAAAGGCTAAGAGTAAAAAAAATCTATTCGTTGTTGGTCTCACTAATCGCATACAATCCTTTATAAAGTAAATCGGGGTCTGCAAATATCTTATTTTTAAGTAGGCGAGCAAAATAGGTGCAATCCCCTCCGGTTAAAACGACGTTAAAGTTCCTGTATTTATCTGAGTATCCATCAATTATTCCTTCTATTTCTTTTGCCATGCCTAAAATAACGCCACTTAGGATGTTTGTTCGGGTATCATAGCCAATTAGTGGGAAATTCCAGTCCTTTTTTACAACTGGCAGTAATGCGGTATAGTCGTGCAAAGAATTCAGGCGCATTTCCATGCCTGGAGAGATCCCACCACCTAAAAATTGGTTGTATTTATTGATGAAATTGTACGTTATACAACTTCCTAACCCCACTACAAGGTTATTTTTAGAAGGGAAGTTGTGAACAACAGCAGCTGCTAATGCTAGCCTGTCAGCCCCCATAGTTTCTGGTTTTCCCACTGGCACAGTAAAATTCAGCTTCGTTAAATGGGATAATTTGTGGAAACGGGTGTTTTCCTCAAGAATTTGTTCAATTTCTGGGGAGTGATGAATGACAGAAGAAAGGATAGATTTATCAGGTTTGTACTCGTTTATTATGCTCTTCATGGTTTCGATGCCATCGCTTTCAAGTATAATGGAATCCATTAGGGTGCCATTGTTGAACAGGGCCGCCTTCATGCGTGTATTGCCTAGGTCGAGACAAACTGTTTTCATTCAATGGATTTTTGCAAAGTTGAGGTAAAGTTGTTTAATAATGGGGTTTATTTTGGCCTTTAATTGAACCTAAAGCCCTCTAAGTTTCTGAAGTGTCCATTTAGTTTAATTTTTGACTTCAATTGCTCCATCTCCTTGAGTATGGGAATTGTTTTATGTAAGTGTCTTCTGAGAAATTCAAGTCGCTGATCTTCTCTCATGAGTTGTAAAAACTCATATTCTTCTTCGAGTGACATACCAACATGATGCGCAAAGTCATAGCTTAATAATGCCCTACCTTCAGCTTTGATTTCTTTGGTTACAGCGAGTAGCATATGTAAAGTGCCGACCTCAACTGCTAATTTTCGGATTAAGTCTTGTCTTGGGTATGTATCATTATCAGGATAGTAAACTATAGCTCCACTATACAGTTTGTTCGGGAGTTCTTGAATGACTTCAAGAAGTTTAAAAAGTTTGATGCCTCGTGTTTTGATATCCAGCTCTCCATTGTCATATCTTTTTGAGATTTCAATGATTTCTACCAGTGTGCCCATATCACTTATTCTGTCGTTTTGAACACAAGGAATTCCGAATGGTTTTTTATGTTCAGCACATTCTTCAATTAATTGTTTGTAGCGGGGCTCGAAAATGTGAAGATTTAATTTTTCACTTGGGAATAGTGTTAGTTCAAGCGGAAATATTGGAATGAAGTTTGTCATGCTTGGTTTAATCTTGATTTTCAGGCATCATTATAATCAACTCGTCATGCAATATACTATAGCCTTTTGAAGTGTATTTTATTTAACGATTATAATGCAATAATTTTATAGAGCCGAAGCATTCTGAAGTCGTCTATAATTAAGTCCAGCGATGTTTGATGAATTAATAATACTTGCTAAGCAAGGAGATCCTAGGAGTATTGCTCGATGTATATCATTGATTGAAAATGATGTGCCTGGATACGAAGAGATTGTGACATCTTTTTCGGCTCATAACACCATACCTGTAATTGGTGTAACAGGTCCCCCAGGAGCGGGTAAAAGTACGTTAGTGGATGCCTTGATTGGCGAATATGTTTTAGATCAGAAAAAAGTGGCTGTTGTTTGTGTAGATCCATCCTCTCCCTTTAATATGGGGGCATTGTTGGGAGATAGAATTCGAATGAGCAAATGGTATAGTCATCCAAATGTATTTATTCGATCATTGGCCAGCAGAGGTTCTTTGGGTGGTTTACATCCTACTACCATAGAGATAACAGATTTATTGAGAAATTGTAATTTTGATGTAGTCATAGTTGAAACAGTTGGGGTTGGACAATCCGAGATAGAGATTGCAGGGTTGGCAGATCTTACTGTATTGGTCCTTGTGCCTGAAGCAGGAGATGAAATCCAATTCATGAAAGCTGGATTAATGGAGTCTGCCTCATTATTTGTAGTGAATAAATCGGATAGGCCAGGCGCTGATCGATTTGCTGCTTCCCTGAAAGCAATGCTTCATGCCTCTGGAGATAGTCGATATACTCATCCTGATTTGATCTTGAATACGGTAGCGACCACCGGAAAAGGAATAAGTGAATTGCGCGCTTCGATTGATTTACTTTTGCATGAAGTGGTGAATGTAGATCGTAAGGTTGCGTTGCTTGCAAAGAGGGCCTATCGACTTATTGAAAAACAAAGAATGTTAGATGTTGATCAGCATATGCTAGTAAAAGATATTAAAGATCAATTATCCAATAAAGAGTTTAACTTATATCAATTCATTAAAAAATTTAATTAAGATGGAAGATTTAATCCCAAATGAAGGTTTCCCCGTAGCTGCAAAATCAGAACCATGTTGTGTTAAGGTTGAGGCAGGTAAGACCTATGCATGGTGCACTTGTGGTTTAAGTGAAAAGCAGCCATTTTGCGATGGTAAGCATAAGAAAATTGAAGGTAATCCTTATGCTAGCTTGAAGGTTACATTTGAAAAGGAAGAAGAAGTATGGCTTTGCCAGTGTAAAAAGTCAAAGAATCCTCCATTCTGTGATGGAAGCCATAATAGCTAAGGGATTTCTATTGAGTTTATTTTTTGTTGTACTGGGTAGGAGCCTGTAAATTATGTCGCGATGAAATTCCGTGATCGATTTTTGTATGCTGTTTTATATAGCTTCTCTTTATTGCCACTATGGTTGTTATATCTTATTAGCGACCTATTAGCATTTATTGTTTTCGATGTAATTGCATACCGGAAAAATATTGTTCAGTCCAATTTGAAGATTGCATTTCCTGAAAAGTCAACAAGTGAGCGCAATGGAATTGCAAAAAGATTCTATCGCAATTTTACAGACACCATGATTGAATCAATTAAGTTGATGAGTTCAGGGGAAAAGCTGATTAAAAAAATGTTTACAGGTAATCTTGATGAACTGAATGAATTGGCTGAAAAAGGAAAGAATATCCAAATTCATGCCATGCATAATTTTAATTGGGAGGTCGTAAATCA
Organism: Chitinophagaceae bacterium; assembly: GCA_947451935.1. Taxonomy (GTDB): domain Bacteria; phylum Bacteroidota; class Bacteroidia; order Chitinophagales; family Chitinophagaceae; genus Pollutibacter. The sequence continues at coordinate 2,793 of CANGBH010000054.1, read as the reverse complement.
AGGTGTCGCGATGAAGTTGAAAAAGCCTTTCTTAGCCGTATATCAACCCATCACCAATAAATTTTTTGAAGAAATTTTTGTTGAGATTCGCTCCCGATTTGGCACTAAATTAATTCCTGCCAATGATTTCAAAAATAATTTTGTTCAATATGACCATGAACAATATATCCTTGCATTGGTTGCCGATCAAAATCCAGGAAATCCTGCAAAAGCATGGTGGTTGAATTTTTTTGGAAAGCCTGCGCCATTTGTAATGGGTCCTGAAAATGCAGCAAGGAGTCGAAATACCATTGTAGTTTTTGGTAATTTCTATAAACTAAAACGTGGGTTATACACACTTCAGATTGAAGTTGTTACAGAAGATCCTGCATCATTGGCAAAGGGCGAATTAACAAAACGATATTTACAATACATACAAGACCGTATTCAGGAGCGGCCAGATAATTATCTCTGGACACATAGAAGATGGAAGCATCCATTTAAACCTGAGTATGCAGATAATTGTCTTGAGGTGCTTAATCTTCCTTAGCCGTTTTATTTTTTACCTCTTTCGTTTTGATGCCAGGGGTTTTTGAAATTTCTTCAAAGCTGGCTTGTATTTTTCTGAAATTATGGATGCCTTGTCTTTTGATTAAGCTACCAACGAAAGATATGTCGTTTGTATTTCCATAGAGATAAATGTTCTCGTTTTCTTCGATTTCGGCAATGGTGCCTACATCGGAGAATTCTTCTAATGGGATGTTTTCAGCATCTTGAATATGGCTTTTTTCAAACTCATCTTCCGTTCTCAGATCGATTATGCGTGCTTTTTCATCAAACGGCAAGTCCATTGCCAGTTCATCGGGTTCAATTGAAATGATTAAATCTAATAGTCCTAATGAAGAGAGTTCTTGTATGTCTTCAAATTCAGCTGCTAGTTTCACATTTTCAAATCCAAGTTTATTGAATAATTCAATTAGCCTTGCATGTTCTGATTTTGCAAGGAGGATTATGTCTTGTTCTGGAGTGAGTTTGAGTAGACGGACGTATCGTGCGATTTGATTTCCTATGTGGATTGAGCCTGATATGAATGCTTCATCAAATTCCTCCGGGGATCTGCAATCAAGGATTATTGTTTTTGAGTCAGCAGAAAGTTGATTATGGAGATCTGGTAGAGAGATTTTGGTCATCGCTGAAATTATTTCAGCAAATCTACAACCATCTGATTAATCATTTCAAGCCTAGCTTGATTCAATTTGTAGTACATGAATTTACCTTCCCTTTCCGTCAATAATAGACCAGCTCTACGAAGTATTGCAAGGTGTTGACTAGCAACTGATTGATCGAGTCTGAGCTCAACAAATATCTCGGTTACAGATACCTTTCCTTGTTTATCAATTAATCGGATTATTTGCTGCCTTAATTTATGGTTAAGTGCACGAAAAATTAGGTTTACTTTTTTTATACTCAGAAAATCCAGTGAAGTTGTAGAGGGGTCCAATAGGTTGGTTTTAGGTTGCACATTTTCTTGAGCAGGAGGGTTCTCTCTTAAAAATTCGGACATGTTTGGTGTTTTGGTTTGGTGTTATTAGCAGTACTAATATACTTAATAATAGATTTTCAGCAACTATTTGGCGTATTTTTTTAGATATCAATTAGTTAAATCCTAAAAATTAGCCATTAAGACTTATTGTTTTTGGGTAGAGTAAAAGTCTTTCACGTAAAAGGGTTCGCTATAGGTTAGGTCTGCAAACTCTTTTTTTGTAAATGATGCATAAGCCAGTTTGGCCAAATGATGGGCGTTGTATGTTGATGGAGGGAATGCTGCTTGTGGATGTTTGCAGGTGTTTTCCCATTTAACAGCTCCATCTCCAATGAAAGTAACAATGTTGTCATTTAACTCTGTTTCAAAGCTGTTTTCGGTTAGTTTTAGAGCAACTGGCGCTGCAGTGATATTCCCTTTTTGATCAAAAATTGCTGTGAAAACCTCATCCCTTCGGGCATCTATCATAGGGACAATTAAGGTTGATTCTTCGTCAAGATGAGCTTCTGCCATCCAGGTTAATGTATTGATACAAATAAGTGGAATGTTTAGTGCATAGCAAATGCCTTTTGCAGACGAGAGGCCAACGCGTAGCCCTGTATAGGAGCCTGGTCCGTTGATTACTGCAACGGCATCCAGTTCGTTTAGTGTCACCCCAAGTTTACTGCATAGGTTTTGTATCTCGGGTTGAATGAAGGCGGCGTGGTCGTGCTGATCTGGATTGATTGATTCGGCTAAAAGCACACCATTTTTAGCTATTCCAATACTGGCTGTACTGAACGCGGTATTAATTTGAAGTATGTATATGTCTTTCATTCTTACAGACCAGTTAGTTGGCTCTTGCAAAAATAGGTTGACATAAAGCAATTATCTTCGTGTTTATTAAACAAATTTAGATTTATGTCAAAGCAAATTATCAATACTTCGTTAGCCCCAGCTCCTATTGGACCATATAATCAGTCGGTTAAGGCTGGAGGCTTTTTGTTTATTTCAGGCCAGGTGGCTATCAATCCGTTAAGTGGTAACGTTGAAACAACAAGCATTGAGGAGGAGACTCATCAGGTGATGAAAAATTTATCAGCAATATTGACTGAAGCGAAAATAGATTTTTCGGCAGCCGTGAAGACCACGATTTTTCTAACGGATATGTCATTGTTTGCACAAGTGAACGAAATCTATGCATCCTATTTGACCGGAGATTTTCCAGCTAGGGAAACGGTTGCTGTCAAAGGGTTGCCAAAAGGCGTAAATGTTGAAATTAGTATGATTGC
>CANGBH010000053.1 GCA_947451935.1 Chitinophagaceae bacterium | reverse complement strand
GATTGTTCAATTCAACGACGTCACCAAAAGTTGGTTGAAGAATCTCCTTCTCCTTTCATGACAGATGAACTCCGTGAAAGAATGGGTGCCGCTGCAGTGAAAGCAGCTCAAGCTATCAATTATGAAAGTGTCGGAACGATAGAATTCTTGGTTGATAAGAATAGGGATTTTTATTTCATGGAGATGAATACCCGAATTCAAGTTGAACACTGCGTTACGGAGGAAGTAACAAATTTTGATTTGATTAAAGAGCAAATAAAAATTGCGGCAGGTGAACCTATATCTGGAAAACATTATCAACCTGAAATGCATGCGATTGAATGTCGTATAAATGCAGAAGATCCTTACAATGATTTCAGACCAAGTCCTGGAAAAATCACGGTATTGCATCAGCCGGGTGGACATGGAATTCGAATTGATTCTCATGTATATGCTGGATATATTATTCCTCCCTTTTATGATTCTATGATTGCAAAAATTATTGCAGTAGCTAGAACAAGAAAAGAGGCAATCAATACGATGAGTAGGGCTTTAAGTGAATATGTGATTGAAGGTGTGAAAACAACTATTCCATTTCATCAGCAGTTGATGAAGAATGAAGATTTTATCAAAGGGAATTTTACCACAAAGTTTTTGGATACATTTAAAATGCAATAATTTTTTAGCTTTTTACAAAAAGTAAAAGCCCCGCTTATGCGGGGCTTTTTATTATTCAACTTTCCAATGTGCTTAATTAGCGAAGGAATAACAACTCTCTGTATTTTGGTAATTCCCACTCTGAATCATCCACTAACAATTCAAGTTTGTCAACTGAATAGCGAATTTCATCAAACAATGGTTTTACTTTTTCACAGTATGCTATTGCCTTATCTCTAGAAGAGCTTAGGTTGTTAGCAGCTTTTCTAGCTTCAGTCATTTGTTCAGCAATCACTTGCACTTTATTGATGTGCTCAGAAATTTCATTTAACACATTCATTTGTGCTGTATATGCTTCAGCTTTCAAACCAAGGTCTTTCAATCCTTTTACGTTATTGATCAACACATTTTGATAGCGTATAGCTGCTGGAAGAATATGATTGCCTGCTAAATCGCCGATTACACGGCCTTCAATTTGTACATATTTAATGTATTTCTCCAATTCAATTTCGTGACGCGCTTCAAGTTCAGAGTGGGTAAGGATCTTATGTTTTGCAAAAAGACCTTTTGCTTTTTCTGTTACCAATGCATCAAGTGCTAGTGGAGTTGTTTTGACATTTGGAAGTCCGCGTTTAGCAGCTTCTTGTTGCCACTCTTCGCTATATCCATCTCCTTCAAATAATACTTTCTTAGAAGCTGTGATATAATTTTTAATCACCTGCATTATTGCAACTTCTTTCTTGTCTCCTTTTTCAATCAAGCTATCTACTTCAGATTTAAATGAAGATAGGGTTTCAGCCATGATGGTATTTAATACAGTCATGTTGTAACCGCAGTTTGCAGAAGAACCAACTGCACGGAATTCGAATTTATTTCCAGTGAATGCAAATGGAGAAGTTCTGTTTCTGTCTGTATTATCTAATAAAAGTTCAGGAATGTTTTTATGGATATCCAATTTCAACATTACCTCATCTTGTTCGTCAAATTTATTACCAACACGACTTTCAACTTCATCCAACACTTTTGCAAGGTATCCACCTATGTAAGCAGAAATGATTGCTGGAGGTGCTTCGTTTGCTCCAAGACGGTGATCGTTGCCTGCAGAAGCGATAGCCGCTCTCAATAAGTCTGCATGATCATGAACTGCTTTGATGGTATTTACGAAAAACGCAAGGAACATCAAATTGGTCTTTGGCGTTTTACCAGGGGCAAGTAAGTTAATGCCTGTATCGGTTGCCATGCTCCAGTTGTTGTGCTTACCACTTCCGTTGATGCCAGCAAATGGTTTTTCGTGAAGAAGCACTTTCAATTTATGACGCTTTGCAACTCGAGTCATCACATCCATCAATAATGTATTGTGATCTACAGCAAGGTTAAGTTCTTCAAAAATTGGAGCACACTCAAATTGAGCAGGCGCTACTTCATTGTGACGAGTACGAAGAGGAATACCTAAACGATATGATTCATATTCAAAATCCCTCATGAAGTCGTATACTCTCTCAGGAATAGAACCGAAATAATGATCTTCTAATTGTTGACCTTTAGAAGGGGCGTGTCCAAACACTGTACGTCCAGTCATAATCAAATCAGGACGAGCATTAGCAAGACCTTCATCAACAACAAAGTATTCTTGTTCCCATCCAAGTGTTGCAGTTACTTTTCCTACATTCTTATCGAAGTAGTGACATACATCAACCGCTGCTTTATTCAATGATTCAATTGATTTAAGCAATGGTGCTTTATAGTCAAGGGATTCACCTGTATACGAAACAAATATTGTTGGAATGCAAAGCGTAAGTCCAGTTCCAATGTTCATGATAAACGCTGGAGAAGTTGGATCCCATGCAGTATACCCACGTGCTTCAAATGTTGCACGAAGACCACCGCTTGGGAAGGAAGATGCATCCGGCTCTTGTTGAGTAAGTGCATTCCCATCAAATTCTTCTATTGCAGATCCATCAGATTTTAATGTGAAGAATGAATCATGTTTTTCAGCTGAAGTTCCAGTTAACGGTTGGAACCAGTGTGTATAATGTGTTACGCCTTTTGCTTGTGCCCATTGTCTCATTCCTGCAGCTATATAATTTGCTACATTCCTGTCAATCTTTTGGCCAGATTTAATTGAATTGGCTAAGCTTTTGTAAGCATCATCACTCAAAAATTCTCTCGCTGTTTTTAAGGTGAATACACTTTCGCCAAAAATCGCTGTGATTTTGGCAGGACTTTCTACCTTTACCCCTTCCTTCGTAGAGGTTAGGTTGTCAATGGCTTTGAAACGTAGTGACTCCATAATTGTGTTGATTTTAGATCGCACAAAAGTCATTAAAATTTATGGGAATGTCAAGTATTTTATTCCATTTCTTTATTTTTTTTCTTGAGTTGTGCAAAAAATCTGCATATTTTTTTAAAAACATCTCAAATTTTAGGCCCAAATCTATTAAAAGTAATATATATAAATAATTATAATATGTTTTCAGGTTGATTGTTTTCTAATTTGACGGAAATCAATTCATATTTTTACTTTCTTTACCCTACACTTTTCAATTTCAATTATAAAATCATACATATGATAAAATTTTATATATGTTTTTCCTGCTTTATTTTTTTAGTTTTTCACTCTTTCGCACAACGACCTGCACAAGGTCCCATGTCGGATACCGTTTTTAAGCCCATTGATTTGGGATATAAGTTGGTTTGGGAAGATGAATTTTTGGGAAGTGAATTGGATCAAACAAAATGGAAGGTTCGGGGTATTGGTAAACGAGCTCTTGGTTATGTTTCGGCTGATGCTGTGAAAGTGGCGGATGGGGCATTGAAATTATACGCGCTTAAACAAGGAGATTCCATGTTAATTAGTGCTGTCGGAACGCAGGATTTATACATGCCCAAATTTGGTTACTATGAGTGTCGCGCACAACTACAAAGTTCTCCTGGGGTATGGGGTGCATTTTGGTTACAATCTCCAAAACTTTCAGAAGGCGACAACCCCAAGCTGCATGGCGCCGAAATTGATATCATGGAATTTTTTAAAAAATTAGGAACAGATATCGCTTCTCATAATGTTCATTGGGGGCCGTATGGTACAGGTCAGCATACCACACATGGTATGCAAAGCTACCTTAAGGGTTTGAGTAAAGGCTTTCATACTTTTGGTTTGGAATGGACTCCAGAAAAATATGTTTTCTATATCGATGGGCTAAAATTCTACGAAGTCACTGAAGGAGTTTCTGGCATAGAGGAGTACATCATTTTAAGTATGGAACTTCCGAATATCAAGAAGGAGATGAGAAGAACAAAATTTCCAGATGTCTTTACGGTTGATTATGTGAGAGTTTATCAAAAGTGAGAATTGAATATAATGAGAATGGTTTTAAATTACTAAATCTACCCATCTGTATAATTTTATTCCCATTTCTGTTTGCCTTCAATCACCCTTCATATTTTTAATTACCTTTGGGCATCTTAAAAAATTATGGATACAACTGTTGATACCGCGAAGCAACTTGGCTTACTTCCCGACGAATTCGAAAGCATTAAAAAAATTCTTGGTCGTGTACCTAACTTTAATGAATTGGCTGCCTATTCAGTGATGTGGAGCGAACATTGCAGTTATAAAAACTCCATTCGTTGGCTGAAAACACTTCCTCGAGAAGGAAATAAATTGCTTGTAAAGGCAGGTGAGGAAAATGCAGGTCTTGCAGATATCGGTGATGGATATGGCGTAGTTTTCAAAATAGAATCACATAATCATCCATCAGCCATTGAGCCATTTCAAGGTGCCGCAACAGGGGTAGGTGGAATTCATAGGGATATCTTCACCATGGGTGCGAGGCCTATAGCAGCACTGAATTCACTTCGATTCGGAAATATTAATGATGATAAAACAAAACACCTATTAAAAGGTGTAGTTGCTGGGATTGGCCATTACGGAAACTGTTTTGGTGTTCCAACAGTTGGCGGTGAAGTATATTTTGAAAATTGTTATCATACTAACCCGTTGGTTAATGCTATGAGTGTTGGTATTGTTAAAGTTGGACAAACCGTAAGCGCAACAGCTGAGGGTGAAGGAAATCCTGTTTTTATTGTTGGATCTGCTACAGGAAAAGATGGAATTGGGGGTGCTTCATTTGCATCAGCTGATATTACTGCAGAAAGTGCTCAAGATCTTCCATCTGTTCAAGTAGGTGATCCATTCCAAGAGAAAAAATTACTTGAAGCATGTATTGAATTGATTCCAAAAGGTGCTCTGGTTGGTATGCAAGATATGGGAGCAGCAGGGATCATTTGTTCAACAGCAGAAACTAGTGCAAAGGGTGGAGTTGGAATGCGCATTGATTTGGATAAAGTGCCAAAGCGCCAACAGAATATGAAAGCATGGGAACTTTTGTTAAGTGAAAGTCAAGAGCGCATGTTGATGGTCGTCAAGAAAGGAAGAGAGCAAGAAGTACTTGATATTTTTGAAAAGTGGGATCTTCCATGCTCAGAAATAGGAGAGGTGACGCTAGACGGATTGTTGAAGTTTTACATGAATGGACAGCTTGAGGCTGAGTTGCCCGCAGAGAGTTTAGTGTTGGGTGGCGGTGCTCCAGTATATGAAAGAACATATGTTCGTCCGGAATACTTTAAGCGTATTAATGCATTTGATCCTTCAACCATTGCTCTTCCATCAGATTTAAAATCCATTGCAGAACAACTGGTTGTAATTCCAAACATTGCCAGTAAGCGTTGGGTATACAATCAATATGATAGCATGGTTGGTACAGGCAATACGTCAACAAATCAACCGAGTGATGCTTCTGTGGTATTGGTTAAAGAGACAGGTAAAGCATTGGCCGTCACTACTGATTGCAATAGTCGATATGTATATGCTGATCCTTATCAAGGTACTATGATTGCGGTGAGTGAAGCAGCTAGAAATATTGTATGCAGTGGTGGTACACCATTGGGTGTTACCAATTGCTTGAACTTTGGTAATCCATATGATCCTGAAGTATATTATCAGTTTGTATATGCAATCAAAGGAATGGGTGAGGCTTGTCTAAAATTTGATACACCGGTAACAGGTGGTAATGTTAGTTTTTATAATCAAAATCCAGATGGCGCTGTTTATCCTACACCAACAATTGGGATGGTTGGATTATTAGATTCTGATGCCGATAAAATGACATTAGGATTTAAGCATGAGGGCGATTCAATTTACTTGGTGGGTAGGTCTACGAATGATATTGGTTCTTCAGAATACCTGCATAAAATTTGCGGTGTTGAATTTTCTCCAGTACCACATTTTAATCTCGAAGATGAATTTACACTACAACAAGAATTATCATCACTCATAAAAAATAAGTTGGTTGTTTCTGCCCACGACATAAGTGAGGGTGGTCTGTTCATCACTTTGCTTGAAAGCGCCTTTGTAAATGGACTTGGGTTTGAGGTGAGTCAAATGGATTCATCCATTCGATCAGACGCTTTTTGGTTTGGTGAATCTCAAAGTCGTGTCGTTGTTTCTGTGTCTCCAGAAAACGTAGCGGCATTTGAAAAGGCAATGAGTGCAAATGCTTCTGGGTTTACTAAGCTCGGTTCAGTAAAAGGTAGTGATGTTGTGGTTGGCGCTGAGGTTTGGGGAAGAGTAAGTGCATGGCATAAACAATACTGTGAAGTGCTTGATAAGCATATGGCATAATAAGCCAAACTTTCTTTTACTCGCTTGCAGCCTTCAGTAAGGATTGTATTTTCTTTTTGGTATGAATGATCCACTCTTGCTGGAGGATACTAAAAACTGCAGAATCTCTTCTGGAGCCATCAAGGTTGTAGTGCGTACTTCTCAAAACTCCTTCAAACTGACATCCAAGTTTTTCGAGAGACATAATGCTTTTTTCATTTTGAGTGTTGACTTCAAAAGATACTCTTTCCATTTCGAGTTCTTCAAATGCAAATGAAAGCATCAAGAATTTGACATGACGATTAATGCCTGTTTCTTGAAAAGCATTGCCATACCAAGTATACCCAATCTTTATTGTTTTTTGAGTCGTATTAATATCGTAAAACCTTGATGATCCTGCAACCGCTAAAACTGATTTGTCGAATACAGCAAATGGTATTTCAGTCCCTAATGTTACTTTTTGTATTGCTTTGTCAATATAATTTCTGAAGTGGTCCGCACCTGCTACTTGCTCAAATGAATATTTCCATATTGAAGGTTCCTGTATTGCAAAGTGTACTAGGTTGGGGTAATCTTGTGCATTCAATATCGTTAATCTAGCGCGATTGTCTTCAAGTATAAAGTTTCGTTCCAACATAGTTGTATCTAGCGTATTTCAAATAAAACTAGGCTAGCTTTATCTCCAGCTTTGAGTGTGATTGAGCATGGGTATACTGGACGTATATATCCATAGTCCTCTTCTTCTAATCCTATTTTAAGGCGAGTGTCTGGTTGAGCAATAGTTACTTCTTCTCCAGATACCATGATGGCTATAATTGGACCTCTTCCTGAAAATCGTATGGTTGGATTCTCTCCATTTAGCTCAATTTTATAGCCTACACATCGATCAGACACAAATGCAGTATCGTAAGGAAGTCTTTCCCAGGCAGGGTTTTCTGTTATGGCATACTTGGAGAGGAGTTCTATGTCGTATGCATGTAATCTAAGGTTGTGAGGTACTCCAACACGATGGGTAACCCCACCAGTTTGGTAACTAGCGTACCACGCATACCCTTTTTTAGAATCCATTTTTTGCCATGGCATATTGAGAACTTGATTGTCATATTTAACATCAGTCAGAAATATAAACGCAGAGGGGGTCTCATGTATGTGGAATAAACTAGTGTCACCATCTCCAATTTCTGCGCTAATAACTCTAATATATTTATTTGTTAGTACTGGAACATGCCTGGGTTCTTCCCTTACTGGTACTATCTTTTGACCAACCGATTTTTCTATACAAATGGTCATAGTCAATGCCAGAAAACTGGCTCTAAGGGCTGTGTATAACATAGATTCTATCGTTTAAAATTATGCTAACAGGAGATGCTCAATTCAATCTCACGAATGTAGGATATTAAAATTATCCACATGAGCATCATTTCTTTTCTAGAAGATAAATAAATGGTAAATTTGTATGACCGCTTTAAGTTATTTAATTACTTTCTGTTGGTCCATTTTTTTTTATTATCAACGGACCAAAACCTGATTTCAGGGTTCATTTAACTGGAGATTTAGTATATGACAAAGTATGTATTCGTTACTGGCGGTGTTACATCCTCATTGGGTAAAGGCATCATTGCAGCTTCATTAGCTAAATTATTGCAAGCAAGAGGATTTAAAGTGACCATCCAGAAATTCGATCCATACATAAATGTTGATCCAGGAACATTGAATCCTTATGAACATGGAGAGTGTTTTGTTACAGAAGATGGAGCAGAAACAGATTTGGATCTTGGGCATTACGAACGTTTCCTAAATACGTTTACATCACAAGCAAATAATGTTACAACAGGAAGGATTTACCAAACGGTAATCAATAAGGAAAGGGAAGGTGCATTCTTGGGTAAGACAGTACAAGTTATTCCACATATTACAGATGAAATTAAACGGAGAATGCAGCTCTTGGCACAAGAGGGCTATGATATTATCATTACTGAAATAGGAGGAACTGTAGGGGATATAGAAAGTTTGCCATTTGTTGAGGCAGTTCGTCAGTTGCAATGGGAATTACCTGAAGATGATTGTCTTGTAGTGCACTTGACGTTGATTCCTTATCTGAAGGCAGCAAAAGAATTGAAAACCAAGCCGACCCAGCATAGTGTGAGGATGATGAGTGAAAATGGGGTGCATCCCGATATTTTGGTCTGTAGAACTGAACATCCCTTGTCTAATGAATTGAAAGCTAAGTTGGCTTTGTTTTGTAATGTAAAAACAGATGCGGTCATTGAAGCAGCTGATGCGAGTAGTATATATGAAGTGCCATTGCTCATGCAGCAGGAACAGCTCGATATTATTTGTTTGAAGAAATTAAATATAACATGGTATCCTGAACCAGATCTGACTATTTGGAAAGGGTTTCTATCTAAGTTAAAAAACCCTAAGTCGGAAGTTAACATAGGCTTGATTGGAAAATACATCGAATTGCAAGATGCCTATAAGTCAATCTTGGAAGCATTCATTCATGCTGGTGCAATGAATGAATGCAAGGTGAACATTGTGGATGTTCATAGTGAGTTTATTGATGCTGAAAATGTTGAATCAAAATTGCATGGATTGGATGGGTTATTGGTAGCACCTGGATTTGGCCACCGTGGCATAGACGGTAAAATCCTTGCAGTAAAATACGCTCGTGAACATGCACTGCCATTTTTTGGAATATGTTTAGGTATGCAAATGTCTGTAATCGAATTTGCGCGAAATAAAGTTGGATTGGCTGGTGCACACTCTACTGAAATGGATCCAAATACACCTTATCCTGTTATTGATTTGATGGAAGGTCAAAAAAATATTACGAACAAGGGCGGTACTATGCGATTGGGAAGCTATCCATGCAAAATTGAGAAAGGTTCTCTTGCTTATGAGATATATCAATCAGAGGTAATTTCTGAACGCCACCGCCATCGTTGGGAATTTAATAACGATTATAAAGAAGCCTTTAATGCAGCTGGATTGAAAGCGAGTGGGATTAATCCTGAGACTGATTTGGTTGAAATTGTTGAGATTCCAGGCCATCCATTTTTTATCGGAGTACAATACCATCCAGAATTGAAGAGTACGGTTGAATCCCCTCATCCGCTATTTGTCCATTTTGTAAAAGCCGCTAAAACCTTTAGCCAAAGAAAAGGCATAGTATAACTATGTAAAGGCTATCGGTCCCTTTTTCGGTCAGTTCAGGAATACATTGTGGTTGATTTCAAATTACGCATGAATTCAATTCCCTTCATTACCTTTGCCCCCTCAACTTGAAATCTCATGAAATTTGAAAAAAATTCAGTAATTGGTATTGTGCTGTTAGGTATCCTTTTGATTGGATATTTTTACTTTACTCGTCAAGGACAAATTCAGTTAGAGGCGAAACAGAAGCATTTGCAAGATTCTATCGCGGCAATTGTTCCACCTATAAAAGATTCTATCAGCCCTACTAAATTGAGCGATACTGGGTCGGTTCAAGCCGTTGTTCCGGGGACCTTTCAGCAGAATGGTGCTGCAACAGAGTCGTTCTTGACGTTGGAAAACGATGTAGTTTCGATTGTTTTCACCAACAAGGGAGGTCAGCCTAAGTCTGTTAGTCTAAAGCAATATAAATCTGGAGATTCGGGAAATGTGATTTTGTCTTCTAGTGATTTTAACAAACTTTCTTATTTAATCAATACAGGAAATAACCAAACAGCTAATACGGCTGATTTATTATTTACGGCATCTTCAATAGAAAAGTCAGAAGATGGTTCATCATCATTGAAGTTTACTCTTTCAGATTCTACAGGGAGATCAATTGAACATCGGTATCGATTGAAAAAGGATGAATATATGTTTGAGTGGGATTTGTTTGCAAATGGGTCTGATAAATTATTTACAGGTAATTCAGTCAATTTACTATGGCAAGTACAAGCAGATCAACAAGAACGTGATATTAAAACGGAAAAACGCGAAACGCAATTGGGTATAATGGGGGCTGATGGGTTTGATTATTTCACCATGTCTGATGGGTTGAATAAAACCTGGGAAAATGGGTTAAAATGGTTTGGTGTTAAACAGAAATTTTTCAATACCACAATCATCGCACAGAATGGATTTAGTTTTGCAGAGGTAACATGTAGAGTACCTGCCGACTCTCAACGCATCGTTGCACAATCTATTGCCAATTTACGTTCTACTTTTCCTGCAACTTCTCAAACGCTCATCCCTTTTAAAATATATATAGGTCCAAATGATTTTTCAATCCTTAAGAAGTATAAAATGGATCTTGAGGACATGGTCAATCTTGGACAAGGGTTTTATGCATTTGTGAAATATATCAATCGCTGGATTGTATTGCCTGTTTTTGATTTTTTCAGTAACTATTTAACAAGTTTAGGATTGGCAATTATGTTGTTAACCATTGCCATAAGATTGATTACTTCTCCGTTGGTCTATTCTTCTTATGTGAGTGGTGCAAAGATGAAGGCCTTGAAGCCTGAACTTGATGTCTTGAAACAAAAATATAAAGATGATCAGCAAACGTTCAGCATGGAGCAAATGAAGTTGTACCGTGTTGCTGGCGTAAATCCTTTAGGTGGCTGTATCCCAGCACTACTTCAAATTCCAATATTCTTTGCTTTGTATAGTTTCTTCAATTCTAATATTCATTTGAGAGGTGTATCATTTTGGTGGTCTCATGATCTTTCCTCTTATGATGCGGTATTGACATGGGGTTTTAATATGCCTGGACTAGGAAGTCATTTGTCTATGTTTACTGTATTGGCTGTATTGACTAGCTTTTTGACATCTTTATATAGCATGAGCATGACTCCAGATCAAGGGAATCCTGCCATGAAGTATATGCCTTATATCTTTCCAATTATGTTGCTTGGTATTTTTAATGGATTACCATCAGCGCTTACTTGGTATTATACTGTATCCAATGTGATTACATTAGTATTACAATTTGTTATTCAACGTTATATAATTGATCACAACAAGATTCTTGCTGAGATTGACACAAATCGTAAGAAACCTCGTTCCAAATCTAAGTGGCAAGAGCGATTAGAGCAAATGCAAGAAACTCAAAAGAAAGTAGAGGACTTGAAGAATAAGACGAAAAAGTAATTGGAGATAATCTTTAACATAAATTAACGCTATTCAAAATGAATAGCGTTAATTTTATACAGCAACATTCACGTTCGCATGTCGGTTATGAAAAAAATATTTCTTTTATTTTTTCTAATAAGCTCATTTTCGAGTATTGCTCAGCAACGATTTTCAGAAGGTAGCTTAGTTTTCCATATCATTTCTAGTGTAAATGGCGTTCAGTCTAAGGGTGATACGAGAATGATTCAATTTATTAGAGGAGGTCATTATCGTTCTGAAATAATCAGCTCATTAGGTAAGACCATTACCATGTATGATGACAAAGAGGGATTAGGTGCAATCTTGAAAGAGTATGGCCAACAGCATATTATGACTCTGATGAATCATGGGCAATGGGAATCTAAAAATGAAAAAAAAGCTACTATTGCTTTTCTTGTAACCACTGAGCGTAAACAAATTTTAGGTTATTCTTGTAAAAAGGCAACAGCTAGTTTGCCTGATGGGAGTTTGGTGGAGCTATACTTTGCAGATCAATTAGTGCCTGAAAACGAAAACATGGAACTTCAGTTCGAGCAATTAAGGGGCTTCGTTCTGGAATATCAATCTACTTTAGGAAATTCAATTGTCAAATATGTAGCGGAGGCATTAAACTTTGATCCAGTGCCTATTCAAAAATTTGAAATACCAAATTCGGGATACCGAATCTTGAATTTTGAAGAAAGTGTAAAAGCTAAAAATTAGCGAATTGGAGGCTTCTGCGGAGTCTTGAATTTCTGTAAAATAACCTTGTTTTTGTATGGCAGCATGTAGGTTATGTTCCCCTTTTGGTAAGAGATAATTGAGTTAAAGCCGTGGTCTTTATCTGCCTTTTTGAATCCAAAAGATTTATTATCGTGGTAAGTGAAACCTGAATGCAACGTTAGGCTTAGGTTCTTTTTCATGTTAGAAAAACCAGCCTTGGATGATTTCGCTTTTATGATGATACCGTCAACAGCCATGACAACTTGTGCCACTCCAAAAAACAATACAAACGTCAAGATTGCGTATGTTATGTGTTTAGAGTATTTATGTTTCAAGGTTATCATATTGCAAATTTAACAGTTCATATTGGTAAAAGCAAGTCTTTTAAGCCGATTTCTAATCTAAAAACACCGAAATGCATATTTTATTGTATTGTGTTAATAAATTCATCCTATTTTGGTAAATTACATAGCAGGATGAATACCCAAGGAGAAT
>CANGBH010000052.1 GCA_947451935.1 Chitinophagaceae bacterium | reverse complement strand
GTTTCTTTAATATTTCGCTCACCTTGAACCGCTAATCGAACTAGATGTAATCTGTGGTACTCATTTAGTAAGCTGTGATTTTCTTTATGCGGATTTTGTGGGGAAACTACAATCCATACTTGATCTAGATCATTGTATTGCTGAATATAATTGGCAATGATTAAATGCCCATTGTGGATAGGATTAAACGATCCAAAGTAAAGCCCAATTTTCATAAATAATTGAAAATCAATTAGTTAATACATTAAATTTCTACTATTATTGTTTCTGCTTCATTAATACGAAGACTTACTTGATAACCTGCAATATTTACTGAAACTGGATCGCCCAGTGGGGCTATTTGTTCCATTGTAATGTCTTCGCCTGGGATAAATCCCATTTCTAATAATTTTAATACCAGCTCTTCGTCTTCAAGGGAAACGATGATTGCTTTTTGTCCAACTTGAAGTTCTGATAATTTTTTCTGCATGTTCAATTCTTAGAAGTGCAAAACTAATTCCCTTACATGGATTTCTTGTACTTTTATTTATACTATGGGACAAGTTTCATTTTTTTATCAAACAGAAGTTTCCTTTTTACGGGACCGTACGAAGCTGAAAAACTTTTTAGTTAAGACGGCTAAGGGGAGTAAGCACCCTATTGATTATTTGAATGTTATTTTCTGCGATGATGAGTATTTATTATCCATCAACAAACAGTTTCTTCGTCACGATTTTTTTACAGATATTATTACGTTTGATCTATCTACAACTCCACAACGTTTAGAGGCGGAGCTTTATATCAGTATTGATAGGGTTAAGGATAATGCTAAAAATCTTTCCATTCCATTCTATCATGAACTTCATCGGGTTATTTTTCACGGGGTATTGCATTTGTTAGGGTATAAGGACAAGTTAAAGGCAGATCAATTAACCATGCGTTCAATGGAAGAGAAGTTATTGAAGCGGTATTTTGGATAGGTATCTATGATTCTCTGATTTTTTCAACTAAATGGTTTCACGTGAAACATAGTGTTGCTTTTTTTATAGGCTTATTCCTTTCATTGGCTGCTTCGGCCCAATCATCATTTGAACTTCCTGATAAACCTTTTATTCTAAATTTACCGGTTGACCAGGTATTAAGGAAGCAAGTAGACCATGAAGCCATTCAGTTTGGTCTTACTGAGAATGAGTTGAGCTTTTTATATTGGGTTAATTACTTCAGACAAGATCCAAAGCTATTTTATGCTTCTTGTTTGGTTCCATTCTTGAAGCAGTTTCCACAAGTTGATGGGCAGAATGCCAAATCGCTGAAAGCAGACTTATCTTCTATTGGGTCACTGCCTTATTTTAGGTTAAATCCTAAACTTTCCATCGTTGCAAAGGAACATGCCCTTGATCTTTCTTTGCATGCTGATGGGATAAGCCATACCAGTTCGACTGGAAGAACCTTTGCTATGCGCATTCAAGATGCTGGATTTCGTCAATCTGCCGCTGAGAATATATATGCAGGGAAAGATGGTTCATTGGCTTCATTGGTTTTACTACTGTTAGATATAGGGGTAAATGGACTGGGTCACCGAAAAAATCTCCTTCAAGCTAATTATACCGAAACGGGTATTTCCATAAAGACACATAAAAATGGTGAACGCGTTATATTGGTCCAAGAATTTGGCTCAAAGGAATAGGTTCCACGTGGAACATTGGGGGCAGGTTTACCAATTTTTCATCGAGACAAGTTGCAGAAATTCGATCCATGGCTCTACTTCTTTATTATATAACTGATTGCCTATTTGTTTTGGCATCGTAACTTCGCACTATGTTTCCTGTATATGATGTAATTGTTGTTGGTGCCGGCCATGCTGGATGTGAGGCTGCTGCCGCTGCGGCTAATATGGGCAGTAAGGTCTTGCTGGTTACTATGAATTTACAGACCATAGCTCAGATGAGTTGCAATCCTGCTATGGGAGGAATTGCAAAAGGTCAGATCGTACGTGAGATTGATGCATTAGGTGGGTATTCAGGAATTGTTACGGATCAGTCAATGATTCAGTTTAGGATGTTGAACCGATCGAAGGGACCTGCTATGTGGAGCCCACGTGCACAAAGTGACCGAATGCTATTCTCTCAAAAATGGAGAGAGATGCTTGAGGCAACACCTAATCTTTCCTTTTACCAAGACATGGTTAACGGCTTATTGATAAAGGATGGTCGTTGCACAGGAATCGTCACTGGCATGGGAAATGAAATTCAGGCCAAAACGGTGGTGTTGACGAATGGTACTTTTTTAAATGGGATTATACATATAGGTGAGAAAACCTTTGGTGGCGGGAGGATGGCAGAGAAGGCGGCCACTGGAATTACAGAGCAACTTGTATCATTGGGTCTTCAAAGCGATCGACTTAAAACTGGAACTCCTCCTCGAATAGATGGAAGGAGTTTAGATTATTCAAAAATGGAGGAACAGAAAGGGGATGACGAGATCTCTGGTTTCTCTTATTTGGATGTAGAAAGAATTACTCCTGCTCAACAAAGAAGTTGTTGGATTGCATATACTAATGTAGATGTACATGATTCACTTAAAACTGGATTTGATAGAAGTCCAATGTTTACAGGTAGAATTGAAGGGACCGGTCCACGTTATTGTCCCAGTATTGAGGATAAGATTAATCGTTTTGCAGACCGTGATCGCCATCAATTGTTTGTGGAGCCGGAGGGGTTTAATACCGTTGAAATATATTTG
This sequence comes from Chitinophagaceae bacterium, assembly GCA_947451935.1. Classification (GTDB taxonomy): domain Bacteria; phylum Bacteroidota; class Bacteroidia; order Chitinophagales; family Chitinophagaceae; genus Pollutibacter. The sequence goes on along the minus strand of CANGBH010000052.1, from coordinate 10,104 downwards.
AATGGATTTTCAACATCGTTGCCAGAAAGTGTTCAGTATCAATCACTTATAAAAATTCCGGGCTTTGAAAACTGCCGTATGTTCAGGCCGGGCTATGCGATTGAGTATGATTATTTCCCGCCACATCAATTGAATTATTCCTTAGAGACCAAGGAGATTGAAGGATTATTTTTTGCAGGTCAAATCAACGGAACAACAGGATATGAGGAAGCTGCTTGCCAGGGCTTGATGGCAGGAATTAATGCGCACAATAAAGCCTTTGAAAAAGAGCCGTTGATTTTGAAACGCAGTGAAGCATATATCGGTGTGTTGATTGATGATTTGATTACCAAAGGAACTGAAGAGCCTTATCGCATGTTTACTTCTCGAGCAGAGTTTAGAACATTATTGCGACAAGATAATGCGGACATTAGGTTGACTGAAATGGGACATCAAATTGGTTTGGCATCAAATGAACGCTATGAAGCAGTTTGCAGTAAGAAAGAACATGTTGATTCAATCATTAAATTATTTAATGAAATATCTGTAGAGCCTGATTCGATTAATGCATATTTTGAAACTGCTGGATCTGCTGCCCTTAGTCAAAAACAAAAGCTCGCTCAACTTATTCTACGTCCCGGTATTGCGGCTAAAGATATTATTGAAAGTATTCCATCTTTACATAATGAGTTTTCTTCTTTTTCTTCTTTGGAAATTGAACAGGCTGAAATACAAATGAAGTATGCTGTATATATCGATAAGGAAAAGGAAATGGTGGAGCGTATGGCACAATTAGAAGGCCTGGAAATCCCTTCTAGCTTCGATTTTAGTAAAGTGCATGCGATTGGAACAGAGGCAAAAGAAAAATTAAAGCGCATTCAACCAAGAACACTTGGACAAGCATCACGTATTTCAGGAATTAATCCAAGTGATGTGCAGATACTTATGGTATACATGGGGCGATAAGGATTACATTAGCACTAATTTTTTTACATGCTTTCATACACTCCACACGAGCTCATTCAGGTATTCCCCATCTTTGATGAATCACTTGCAGATTTTATTATTGAGCATGGAGAATCAAAATTATTTTCTTCAGATGAGGTGATGATGAGGCCTGGGCAATTTTTTAAATATGCCATGTTAATAGTCAAGGGTCGTGTCAAACTTTATAGAGAAGGTGTAGAGGGGGAAGAATTTTTTATGTACTATTTAGAGAATGGGGATGCGTGCGCATTAAGTATGCTTTGTATGGCCAGGAATCAATCCAGCACTATCATGGCAGTTTCTCTCGAGGAAACAGAAGTTATCATGATTCCTATTCAGTTGATGGATTCACTCATGAAGAATTATCCTACTTGGTATCATTTTGTTATAGAAACATATCGGTCTCGTTTTGAAGAGTTATTAACTGTTGTTGATCATATTGCATTTAAAAATATGGATGAACGACTTGAGTGGTACCTTAAAAGGCAGGCATCTTCATTAGGAAATGACATAATGCTAACTCATCAAGAAATTGCCCATGATCTAAATTCATCTCGGGAGGTAATTTCTAGGTTATTGAAGAAAATGGAAAAAAATGGTCAGATTTCAATGGAACGCAACACCATACATTGGTTAGGGTTAAATTGAATATATTCTTCCTGTGATATATGTCACTTTAGTAACGGAAAGATTAGTGCACATTTGTGGTTATAGTATAATATTATGGAAATACTTGGCTATATCGCTTCACTTTTTATTGGAGTTTCACTTGGTTTGATTGGTGGTGGCGGCTCTGTTTTAACTGTTCCTGTGTTGGTCTATTTATTTTCTGTAGAACCTGTATTGGCAACTGCTTATTCATTGTTTGTCGTAGGAACTACTAGTTTAGTTGGAGCGATACCCAAATACAGAAAAGGCTTGGTAAACATGAAAACAGCGATTGTCTTTGGTATACCATCAATTGCATCTGTTTATTTTACACGACGATTTATTGTACCGGCTATTCCAAATAAAGTTTTGGCTATTGGAGATTTTGTATTGATGAAGCCTGTATTTTTTATGTTGGTATTTGCTATCCTTATGGTATTTGCATCCTATAGCATGATAAAAGGAAATGGGGACAAAGAGGAAGAGGCAACAGAGCAAAAATTTAATTATCCTTTAATCCTTATTGAAGGGTTGTTTGTTGGCTTGTTGACAGGCATAGTAGGAGCGGGTGGAGGATTTTTAATTATCCCTGCTTTGGTTATTCTAAGTAAGTTGCCCATGAAAAGTGCTATTGGGACTTCATTATTAATCATAGCAGCAAAATCTTTAATTGGGTTCTTGGGAGATTTGTCGCATACAACCATGAATTGGAATTTATTGCTTCCTGTTACAGCTCTAGCTGTTGGAGGTATTTTTATAGGTGATCGGCTTTCAAAAACAATGCAACCGCAGATATTGAAAAAACTCTTTGGATGGTTCGTATTGGTACTGGGGATCTATATTATCTTAAAAGAAGTGATTCTCAACTAATTTTTTTAAATTCACTAAAGCATATCAATATGAAAATTGAACAGATATATACAGGTTGTTTAGCACAGGGTGCATATTATATTGAAAGTGCTGGAGAGGCTGTAATCATCGATCCGCTAAGAGAGATTTCCTCTTATTTGGAAAAAGTAGCAAAGGATAGTGCGCGGATTAAGTATGTTTTTGAAACTCATTTTCATGCTGATTTTGTTTCTGGTCATATTGACCTTGCGAAAGCAACAGGTGCAACAATAGTATATGGCCCGACAGCTAAAACAAACTTTGCTTCTCACACTGCTTATGACGGCGAAGAGTTTAAGGTTGGAAAAGTGACCTTTACATTATTACATACTCCTGGTCATACCATGGAATCGAGTTGTTATTTGTTAAAAGATGAACATGGTATTCCTGTTGCATTATTTTCTGGGGACACATTATTTATTGGAGATGTAGGCAGACCAGATCTTGCGCAAAAGGCTGCTCATATGACACAAGAGGAATTGGCCGGCATGTTATTTGAATCCCTTAGAAATAAAGTAATGACGTTGCCAGATTCAGTTATTGTTTATCCAGCGCATGGTGCCGGATCTGCTTGTGGTAAAAACATGAGTAAAGAAACAACAGATACCTTGGCTAATCAGAAAAAAAATAATTATGCCTTAAGATCAAATATGACCAAAGAAGAATTTGTGAAAGAGGTAACTGATGGGTTAATGCCTCCTCCACAATATTTTCCTTTGAATGTTATGATGAATAAAGAGGGATATGATAGTATAGATGAAGTGCTTGAAAGAGGTCAACACGCATTAACCCCTGCTGCTTTTGAGGCAGTAGCTACAGAAACGGGTGCTTTAATCTTGGATACAAGAGACCCTCAAGTTTTTGCAAAAGGATTTATTCCCAACTCAATCAATATTGGCATTGACGGTAGTTTTGCCCCTTGGGTAGGCACCATGATTCCTGATATTAAACATGAAATTTTGATAGTTGCAGAACAAGGTAGAGAAAAAGAAGTGGTAACGAGATTGGCAAGGGTTGGCTATGATCATTGTATTGGCTTTCTTGATGGTGGGTTTGAAAAATGGAAAGAGTCTGGATTTGAAACGGATACTATAGAATCGATTTCCCCCGATGAGTTGAAATCAATAGTTGCATCAGATTCTAATACAGCGATTCTTGATGTTAGAAAAAATAGCGAATATCTTTCCGAGCATCTTTTGAGTGCTGAAAATGCTCCATTGGATTTTATAAATGAAAGTGCTAAAAAAATAAATTCAGAGAAAAAATATTTTGTGCACTGTGCAGGAGGCTATCGTTCAATGATTTTCATTTCTACTTTGAGGGCAAGAGGATACCATAATCTAGTAGATGTCAATGGCGGGTTTAAAGCCATTAAAGAAAATGGCGGCTTTACCTTAACTGATTATATTTGTCCAACCACCTTATTATAATTTTTAAAATTAGTTATTCATGCATTTTATTGAATTGATCAAGCAACCTTGGCCATGGTATGTAGCTGGTCCATTGATTGGACTTATGGTTCCATTATTGCTCATATTTGGGAATAAGACTTTTGGGATTTCCTCATCATTGCGTCATATATGTGCATCCTGTGTTCCTGCAAAAATTCCATTTTTTCAATACGATTGGAAAAAAGAGATTTGGAATTTATTTTTTGTTTTTGGTGTCTTTATTGGAGGTATTATAACCCTATTCTATTTAAAAGATGATAGTGCCGTGGTGGTTAATCCAAAACTAGTTGCTGAACTTTCTCAATATGGTATTTCTGATTATAGTGGATTAATTCCAAATGATCTTTTTAGTTGGGCATCATTGTCAACACCACGAGGAATAGTAATGATGGTACTTGGAGGATTTCTTGTGGGTTTTGGAACGCGTTATGCTGGAGGTTGTACATCAGGCCATTCTATCATGGGTTTGTCCATGTTACAGTTCCCATCCTTGGTAGCAACCATTTGTTTTATGGTTGGAGGTTTTATTATGGCGAATCTTATTCTTCCATTTATCTTATCCATGTAATATTATGAAAGAGACATTAAAAAATACCAATACTGATTTTGAAATGCGTTCATTGGATGCCATTTGCATCAGTGAAGAAGAAATTAAAACTCCCTCTTGGCATAACCTCAAGTATTTATTATTTGGCATCCTCTTTGGTATCATTCTTATTAAAGCTGAAGTGGTGTCTTGGTTTCGCATACAAGAGATGTTTAGATTGCAAAGCTTCCATATGTTTGGTGTGATTGGTTCGGCTGTAGCAGTAGGTGCGCTATCTGTTTTTCTGATTAAAAAATTTAACATTAAAAGTATCTACGGCGAGGAAATTAAGTTTCCAGTAAAAAGCATGAATAAGGGTCAAGTTATTGGAGGACTATTATTTGGCTTTGGTTGGGCAATGACAGGTGCTTGTCCTGGTCCACTATACGCTCAACTTGGATACGGTGCTACTGTTACAGTAGTAACTATTTTCATGGCAATTGTTGGAACGTGGATATATGGACTTCTTCGAGAAAAACTTCCTCATTAAAGCTACGGGATGAAGAAATTATCATTAACATATTTTGTTTTATTTCTCCTACCTATATTTTACGCTTGCAATGCACCTGCTCCAAAAGTTACTAAAGAAGAACCTGTTTGGCATGGATGGAATAAATATCAAATCAAACTAGAAGATAGTCTTACTGCTTACGGAAGAGAGTTAATTGAAAATACTTCTTATTATTTAGGTCCTAAAGGCAAGGTTGCACATATTAGCAATGGGATGAATTGCCAGAATTGCCATTTAGACGGAGGTACACTTCCATGGGGGAATAATTATAGTGCTGTAGTTCCTACTTATCCAAAATTTAGAGAACGGAGTGGTACTGTTGAAACCATTGAAAAAAGAGTAAATGATTGTTTGCAGCGAAGTTTGAATGGGCAGGCTATAGACTCATTATCAAAAGAGATGCGTGCTATTGTTTCCTATATGCACTGGATAGGAGATGATTTAGAAAAAGATAAAAAACCGAAAGGTTCAGGAATTTTAGAACTTACTTATTTAGATAGGCCAGCAGATCCTGCTAAAGGATTATTAGTTTATCAAACTAAGTGTGTATCATGTCATGGTGCAGATGGATCAGGTAAATTAAATGAAATCGGAGGATATACCTATCCTCCACTTTGGGGAGCAAATAGCTATAATACTGGTGCAGGCTTATTTAGGTTATCTCGATTTGCCGGTTATGTAAAAGCAAATATGCCTTTTTTACAAGCGTCTTATAAAAACCCTGTTTTGAGTGATGAAGAAGCGTGGGATGTTGCTGCATTTGTAAACAGTAGACCCAGGCCAACAAAAGACCTTACAGGCGATTGGCCCAATATTTCAAAAAAACCAGTTGATCATCCATTTGGGCCCTATAAAGACGGGTTTTCTGAGGAGCAACATAAATTTGGTCCATTCCCTCCAATTGTTGCGTTTAGAAAAAAGATGCAGAAGAAAGCGTAAAAAATAAATTTTAAAGCAACATGAGTGCAACAGAAATAGAAGGTCAATGTTCTTGTAACAATCAGCACTCTGGTGAAGACAGAAGGAAGTTTCTTAAAAATATTTCTTTAGGAGGTGCTTTACTAACGGGTGTTCCACAACTTGCCTCAGCATTTGAACGCACTGATAGTTTGTTTACAGCATCTAATAAATCAAATTCTGTCGATTTAGGTAAAGCACAGAAAATCACGCTACTTCATACTGCAGATATTCATGCACAGCTTTATACCCATGATGAATTTTTTTTAGAAAACAATAAAGCAGTTTATAAAAAGCGAGGCGGTTTCGCTGTCTTGAAAACCATGTTGGATGATCTTCGCAGAAAAAATCCAGGGAATACTTTATTAATTGATGGTGGTGATTGTTTTCAGGGCGGAGGTGTTGCAGCGTTAAGTGAAGGGAGAGCAATTGTTCCGCTCATTAATCATATTGATTACGATTTGGTTTTACCTGGAAATTGGGAAGTTGTATATGGGAAAGAGATGATGGAAAGAGATCTTGGTGGCTATACTGCACAAAAGATTTGTGCGAATATGTTTCATGATACAAATGCAGCGAATAATGGTGAGTTGATTTTTCATCCATGGTATGTTCAGCATTTTGGCAATACAAAAATTGGATTCATCGGATATAATGATCCGTTAACACCTAAGCGTCAATCACCAGCATATAGTAAAGGGATTAAGTTTACAAAACCTGAGCTTAACATACAGCGATATATTAAGCACTTGCGTGATATTGAACAATGTAATTTTGTTTTTCTTATAACCCATATGGGGTTGGCTCAGCAGGTTGATCTAGGTAATATGCCGTATGTAGATGGCGTAGATTTTATTTTGGGTGCTGACACGCATGAACGTGTTAGGAAACCTGTTCAAGCAAAATATACCAAAGTGACCGAGCCTGGAGCATTTGGATCATTTGTTTCTAAACTTGACTTGATTGTTGAAGGAGGGAAACTAAAAGATGCCCATTATGAATTGCTTGATGTTGATCCTGAAAAATATCATCCAGACCCTGAAATGTTACGAAAAGTTGAAGCTGCTCGAAAACCTTATGCGGAAGAGATGGATACGGTTATTGGAAAAACAAAAACAACCCTTGTTCGATATTTCGTATTGGAAAATCCGATTGATAATTTAATCACAGATGCTATTCATTGGAAATACAAACCTGATATAGCATTGAGTAATGGTTTTAGGTTTTGTCCGCCGTTAGTGGTAGACCAGAAAAAAGGTATTGCTGAAATTACCAATGAGTTTTTGTGGAATATGCTCCCAGTCAATAGTGATGCAAAAGCTGGTGAAATTACGGGCAAACAATTGTGGGATTGGCTTGAAAAAGAATTGCACAATGTATTTGCAAAAAATCCGGGACAACGTTTTGGAGGGTGGGTTGTGCGTTTTGCAGGAATGCAAATAAATTTTACGGCCTATAATGAAATGGGTAAGCGTTTGAATTGGGTGAAGATAAAAGGAGAAGATATAGAGTTGACTAAAAAATATTCAATAGTTGCTTGTGAACGTGAAGGTGATCCTGATGACACGTTGTGTAGAATTGAAAAAGTTTCATCTGCGCATAAACTTGGAGATACTTTACACAATATAATGAGGGAATACCTTAAGGAACATCCATTGGTTGCTCCAAAGGTAGAAGATAGAGTTACCGCAACAGATGTACCAAAAGATTTACTTTCACAATTGGAAGGGTATGATTATAAATTCCACTAAATTTTAATTTCATGAAATATTTATTTATTGTAGTAGCTTTTTTTATTACTTCTATTGGATATGCACAGGATAAAAAATTAAAAGTGGTATGGGATGTTTCTGATGGAGATACTACCACTACAGCAGGGGTATTTAGGCAAATAAATAATGCATTGGTTCAAGTGCCCGATTTACAAATTGAAGTTGTTTTTCATGGACCTGCTATATATATGTTGGTAAAAGATAGCACTGTATTTATATCCAGAATAAAATCGGCAAAAGAAAAAGGAGTAGTATTATCTGCCTGTAATAATTCAATGAAGCGATTTAAAATTGATTCTTCACAACTGGTTGAGGAGTCGTCTATTATTCCTAGTGCTGTAGTTGAATTAATTAGAAAACAATCTGAAGGTTGGAGCTATTTGAAAGCTGGGCATTAAAATAAAATAAGCCCTACTTGATTAATAGCTTAATTTTTTGAGGCGATTTGTTGCTTCGATAATGGTTTCATCTTTTTTCGCAAAGCAGAATCGAATTACTTTATCATCTTTCCCATCCATATTAAATGCAGAAACGGGAATGGTGGCTACTCCATGTTTTTGGGTTAATTCTATGCTAAATTCATTTGCTGGAAGATCGGAGATGTTTTCATAAGTAGCACAGATGAAATAGCTTCCAAACGATGGTAGCATGGTAAACTTTGTTTCTTTCATGCATGAACTAAAAAAGTCTCTTTTTGATTGCATGAATTTGCTCAGTCCTAAGTAACTGTTTTTATTTTTTAAGTGTTCTGCAAGTGCTGCTTGTGTTGGGGTAAAACAACAGAATGCATCAAACTGATGAATTTTTCTATATTCATCCATTAGCATTTTAGGAGCAACACAATAGCCTAATTTCCAACCCGTGCAATTGTATACTTTGCCAAATGAAAAGCATACAAAGCTTCGTTCGAATAATTCGGGGTATTTTAAAATGCTGTTATGTTGTTTATTATCAAAAATTAAGTGTTCATATACTTCATCACTGATCAAATAGATTGATGTATCTTTTAGAATAGATGAGAGCATTAAAATATCTTCATGTGATAGTACGCTGCCCGTTGGATTATGGGGGCTATTTATAATGATGGCTTTTGTCTTTTCATTAATAGCCAATTTTACGTTGTCCCAATTAATACTATAGTTTGGAAATTCAAGAGGTATTCTAATTGGGGTTGCTCCATTTACTAGGATGTTTGGTATATAACTATCATAGGCAGGTTCAAATAAAATGACTTCATCTCCTGGTCTTAGTATGGTTGTAAATGCAGTGTATATCGCATAGCTTCCCCCAGGAGTAATGGTGATACAATCTGTTGCTGATACATTGGTATTGTATAGGAATTTGATTTTTTCTGAAATGGATTCGCGTAATGCAGGATAGCCCGCCATGGGGGCATATTGATTATATCCATCGCCAATCGCTTTTTGAGTCAGGGAAGCTAGCGATTCGTCCATTGGAAAGTCTGGAAAACCTTGCCCGAGGTTGATTGCATTGTATTCGGTTGCCAATGCACTCATCGTTGTGAAGATGCTTGTTCCTGTATTGGGTAGTTTAGAATTAATGGGATTCATCAGCATTACTATTGCATATACTTAAAACTCAAAAAGGGATATGGTTTGACTATTTTTTAGGATTATTTTATTCAATAAAAGTTTCCTATAAAAATTTATCGCCTTTATTTCGTTTTACTTCAGCTACATATTGTTTTATCTCTTGCTCTTTATCTTTTTTACAAATGAGCAGTACATCTTTTGTATCTACCACAATGTATTCATCCATCCCTTGAAGGATAACTAATTTATCGTTTGGCACATGCACCATGTTTTGAGTAGCATCAATTACGATAACATCATTGCCTGCCACTGCATTTCCAAGATAATCTTTACTCATGTTATCATGTGCTGAGTTCCAAGTACCCAAATCACTCCAACCAAAGCTTGATGGAATAATGTAAACATTATCTGCTTTTTCCATAATTCCATAGTCGATAGAAATATTGGTACACTGAGGATATATTCTTTCAATGGCCTCCATTTCATTGGGGGTATTGAAATTTGATTTTTCAGCTTCAAATAATTCAGCAATTTCAGGAAGGTATTTTTCAAATGCGGTAATAATATTATCTATTTGCCAAGCAAAAATTCCTGCATTCCAGAGGAACTCCCCACTAGATACAAATGTTTTTGCCAGTTCTTTGTCGGGTTTCTCTGTGAATGTTTTTACTTTATATACATTGTCACTAGCAGGTTGTTGTTCGAATTGAATATAGCCGTAACCTGTATTTGGGTGAGTGGGTTTTATGCCCAGGGTAACGAGTGCTTTATG
>CANGBH010000051.1 GCA_947451935.1 Chitinophagaceae bacterium | reverse complement strand
GGAATGTTTGGGTATTCAATCCTACGAACAACCCTTGAAAATGGTTTCTTCTCTGATCTATTTGATTTACTCACAAAGTTCAACATCCCAATTGAAGGATTACACACTGAAACTGGTCCGGGCACCTATGAAGCCGCCATTACCCACTCCGGCATTCTTGAATCAGCTGATCGAGCAGTCCTTTTTAAAACAGCTGTAAAAGAAATCGCATATAAGCATGGTGTAATGGCAACATTCATGGCTAAAATAAATGAAAACCTTCCAGGATGCGGAGGACATGTACACCAAAGCTTATGGGACAAAGCAGAAAAGAAAAATCTTTTTTATGATGAAAAAGATAAAATGCACCTCAGCGAAACAGCCAAAAGCTATATAGCAGGACAATTACATTGTTTGCCTCATATACTCCCTATGTTTGCCCCAACAATAAACAGTTATAAGCGTTTAGTTGAAGGTGCTTGGGCTCCAACAACCATCACATGGGGATTAGACAATAGAACTGTAGCCTTAAGGGCCTTAACGGGTAGTGCCAATGCCGCACGTATTGAAACACGAGTTATAGGTTCTGATGTAAATCCTTACTTGGCCATGTCTGCTTGTTTAGCGTCAGGACTATATGGAATCAAAAATAAAATGAAACTCAAACAACCCGCTACAGTTGGAAATGGATATAGAGATTATTCAAATGGAACAATTCCAACCACATTGATTGAAGCGACAAATCAGATGAAGAGCTCTTTAATAGCTAAGGAATTATTTGGAGAGGCTTTTGTAAATCATTTCACCATGACTAGAGAGTGGGAATGGAAGCAACACTTGAAATCAGTTACAGACTGGGAATACAGAAGGTATTTCGAGATTATATAAATGAATCCTAACAACTATTAAAATACAAATGATGAGATTTGACAAAGTGTATCAGTACAATTTCCCTACTACTATTCGTTTCGGAGAAGGTGCAGTAAAAGAATTAGCAAATTATTTAAAAGCAAATAATCTAGAAAGACCACTTATCGTTACAGATCCTGTAGTTTGTCAACTTGGTTTTTTCAAAGAAATTGTAACAGACTTAACAAGTAAAGGTATTTCTGTGGAAGTTTTTTCTGACATCCATAAAAACCCAGTAAAGTCAGATGTATACAAAGGCGGAGATGCATTCGATGGAACAAAAAGAGATTCAATTATCGGAATTGGAGGTGGTGCGGCCTTAGATGTAGCAAGAGCAGTAGTTCTTCGTATAAACCATCGAGAAGATCTATTTAAATATGATGATTTAATTGGCGGAGACATCTATGTGACCAATGATGTACCTCATTTCATTACCATCCCTACTACAGCTGGGACAGGCAGTGAGGTTGGAAGAAGTGCGATTATTTCAGATGATATAACCCATCAGAAAAAAATATTATTTGCTCCAAAACTATTAGCGAAAATTGTTTTTGCTGATCCAGCATTAACGATGGAACTTCCTGCCGCAGTTACTGCTGCTACAGGCATGGATGCGCTAACACATAATATGGAAGCCTATATTGCTAAAATGCCACATCCACTTTGTGAAGGTATTGCATTGGAAGGCATTTCCTTAATTGCTAAATCAATAGAAACTGCTGTAAACAAACCTAACTTAGAGTCGAGAAGCAATATGTTGATTGCATCTTTAATGGGTGCGGTAGCATTTCAAAAAGGCTTAGGTGTAGTACATTCATTAGCACATCCACTCTCCTCCTTACTTGATACACATCATGGACTTGCCAATGCTATAAACCTTCCTTATGGAATGGAATTTAATATTGAAGGGAATGAAGAAAAATTCAAACGCATTTCGAAAACACTAGACTTAAAAGAAGAAAATGGACAAGGCGTTGTAGACTTCTTATTTGACTTGAATACCCGTGTTGGAATGCCACATAAATTAAGTGCTATTGGCGTAAAACAAGAACACATCGAAACCTTAGCGGATCTTGCCATTGCAGATTTTGCGCACCCTAATAACCCTAAACCAGTGAGTAGAGAAGACTTTAAATCACTTTATCTAAAAGCTCTATAGGGAATGAGTGCTAAAAAGAAAATAGGCATTAGCTATACCTCTACAAATCATAATAACTATTTAGCCTGGTTTAATAGTGTAGATCTCTCGAATGATTTAGAAATAGTCGATTTGTCCTTTGAAAAAAACAACTTAATAGATATTCAAAGATGCGATGGATTTGTATTAACAGGAGGGGTTGACATACATCCTTCTTTTTATGGGGGAGAGGATTTATATGAAAACAGGCCGAATTCATTTCAGAAAAACAGGGATGAATTTGAAGCTGCCATATTTTATTATTCTCAATTAATGCAACTACCTATTCTTGGTATTTGTCGTGGCCTACAACTCGTAAATGTCTTAACTGGAGGAAAACTCAACCAAGATCTTGGTGATGAAAAAAATGCGATTCATAAAAAACACGATAAATTCGATAAACTTCATGAAGCTTTTGTCCAACCCAATACATTACTTCATCAAATTACAAATTGCACTTCAGGTAAAATAAATAGTGCACATCATCAATCCATTGACGCCGATCACCTTGGAAAAAATATAAAGATTAATGCAATAGCTGATGATGACAACACCATTGAAGGAATTGAATTTGAAGACAAATCAAACAAAGGGTTTATGCTCTGTGTCCAATGGCATCCAGAAAGAATGGACAACAAGGAAGAAAGCCCTTTTTCGCAAAAAATTAAAGAGACATTTTTAACCGCTATTAGAAATACAAAAATGAAAAAATTAGAGATCATTAATCCAGCGACTGAGGAATTGATTACAACATTAAATACAGACACTAAAGAGTCACTTGAAGAAAAACTTTTATTACTTCGGTCAGGACAAAATTCTTGGAAAAACACAACACTAGAATCAAGAATAAACATCATAAACAGATTCTCTAGTCTACTTGAGAATGAAATTGAAGAACTTGCAGCCACATTATCAGAAGAAGTAGGAAAACCATTACAACAAGCAAGAAACGAAGTAAATGGAGCAAGGGCTAGAATTCAATGGCTAACTGAACATGCTGCCCAATATTTATCAGATGAGACAATGAGTAAGGTGACAGGCATGGAAGAAAAAATTGCATACGAGCCTTTGGGTATTGTTTGTAATATATCTGCTTGGAATTATCCATACTTGGTAGGGACAAATGTATTCATCCCTGCCCTATTAGCAGGCAACGTTGTATTTTACAAACCCTCTGAGTACTCAACGTTAACAGGATTGCATATTGAAAGACTTTTTAAAAAAGCAGGTGTACCTGAAACTGCATTTCAAATTGCAATTGGAGCTGCCGAGGTTGGAAATACATTATTAGAGATGCCATTGAATGGTTATTTCTTTACGGGTTCATACAAAACAGGTCAGTACATTTATTCAAAAGTTGCTCCTAAAATGGTTCCATGTCAATGTGAATTAGGAGGTAAAGATCCTCTTTACGTAGCAGATGATGTTGTAGATATTGCTGCAGTGGCTGCTGGTACAGCTGATGGAGCATTTTACAACAATGGACAAAGCTGTTGCTCTGTTGAGCGAATTTATGCACATGAAAAAGTATATGATAGTTATGTAGAATCATTTGTAAAAGAGGTTAAATCGTGGAAAGTAGGTAAGCCAACAGACGACGGAGTATATATAGGTCCATTAAGCCGAAAAGAGCAAGTATCATTTCTAGAAGCACAGGTAGCTGATGCGCTTAGCAAAGGAGCAAAGCTTTTAACTGGAGGTAAAAGAATACCTGGAAAAGGATATTACTTCGAGCCTACTGTGTTGATTGATGTAACACATGATATGCTTGTTATGAAAGAAGAATCATTTGGGCCAATCATTGGAATCATGAAAGTAAAAAATGATGAAGAAGCATTAACGTTGATGCAAGACTGCGAGTATGGACTTACCTCCGCAGTATATACAACCAATAAGGAAAGAGCTGAAAAAATAATGCAGCAGATTAATTCAGGAACCGTTTACTGGAATTGCTGCGATAGAGTTAGCGCCGCGCTTCCTTGGAGTGGAAGAAAACACTCTGGATTTGGCGCAACATTATCCCATGCAGGATTGAGAGCTTTCACTAATCCAAAAGGATATCATTTGAGGGGATAACTAATGTGACTGAGGCTATAAATTGAAATACTCTTTTGCATTGCCATAAGAAACATTTTCAATTAGCTCTCCAATCCACCGTTCATCATTCGGTATGAGCCCTTTAATCATATCATTAGCAAGCATATTGCATAAGATCCTTCTGAAATATTCATGACGGGAGTAAGACAATAAACATCTGCTATCTGTTAGCATTCCGATAAAGTTTGACAGCAAGCATGTGTCTGATAAAATATCAAGATGCTGCTCAATGCCATTTTTTTGATCAAGAAACCACCAAGCTGCCCCATATTGAACCTTACCCTTAACTGAGCCGTCGTTAAAATTTCCGGTCATAGTAGCAAATGAGGCATTATCTGCAGGATTAACATTATACAAAATAGTTTTAGCCAACTCATCAGTTTGATCTAATGTATTTAATAGGGCAGACAACCTTTCCGTATGGGTATAATCACCAATAGAATCCAATCCAGCATCTACACCCACTTTAGCACTTAGCCTAGAATTGTTATTCCGTATTGCACCAAGATGAAATTGTTGAACCCAACCTTTCTGATGATACATTTTACAAAGGGAATAAAGCACATGAAATACAAACGCATCAGGGTTTGAAAATGGCTTCTCCCCTCCAGACGACATATATTGCTTGAATTCACTTGCCAGCTCGGAAGTAAATTCAGTTTTAATTGGGATCTGAGTTAATCCATGATCAGAAATTTTACACCCTACAGAGGCAAAATAATCAACCCTTACTTGTAAAGCGGCTAACAAGTCTTCTATACTTTTAATAACTATACCAGATGCGGCTGATAGCTTCTCTAGATATTGTATAAAATTTACTGGGTCGTTAATCGCAAAAGATTTGTCGGGTCTAAAGCTAGGGGCAAATGAAAAAGTACATGTATCATCCATTGCTACTTGCTTGTGATACGCAAGATCATCTATTGGATCATCAGTTGAACATTGATAGACTACATTGTATTTCTCCATAAGTTTTCTAGAGGAGTGTGCATCATCAGAAAGAAGTTCATTACACTGAGCGTATATACTACTAGCTGTTTTCTCGTTAAGGTAGTCGCTAATACCAAAGGAATTTTTCAATTCAAGGTGAGTCCAATGGAACAAAGGATTTCGAATAGTTTGAGGAACCGTTCTAGCCCATGCATGAAATTTTTCCTCATCAGATTTACTTCCTGTAATATACTCTTCTCCAATTCCTAACGACCTCATGGCCCTCCACTTATAATGATCATCACCCAACCATAATCTAGTCATGTTTTCAAATCGATGATCCGTTGCAATCTGAAAAGGAGAAAGATGAGAGTGATAATCAATGATGGGCTTATTTGCAGCAAAGTCATGATACAATCGTTCAGCAAGATCTGAATTCAATAGAAATCGCTCGTTAATAAACCCATTTTGTTTCGACTCCATAATTACACGTTAAGATGCTAAATGTAAGAATTCAATATGAAAAAAGGCATCATGTCACATTTTATTTACGCAATGTATTTTGAAAAACAATGTCTTTATATTGAGTCTCGAATATTCATTTCATTGGCTAGAACGATAACATCATTGGCTGCAGCATATGATTTTCGCTCAATCATTTTCAACAATAAACTCGCTGCTTCTTTACCCATATCAAAAGCAGGTTGTGAAATGGTAGACAAAGAAGGGTTAAGCAATGTGGCTGTCCTTAAATTTGAAAAAGCTAAAATTTTTACTTTTTGTGGTATTTTAATCTTCAGGTCCTTACATACTTGATATGAAGTAATAACATTTCGTTCTGTTGATGCAAAAATAGCATCAGGTGGTTTTTTTGAAGACAATAGCTTTTTGATGATCAAATAATTTGCATCTGCGTCCTCACCTAATTCAAGCAACATGTCTTCTCTGAATTTCAAATTATACTTTCGAATTGCATCCTGAAACCCACGTCTTCTTTCTAGGGAAGTATACAATGGTTCCTCAGGAGAAACAAACAATGGATTCTTGGAACCCGCTTTTAATAGTCTCATGGTTCCATCAAATGAACTCTGGTAATTATCAGTAATCACTTTTGGGAACTGAAGTAAATCTGGAACGCGATCAAAAAAGACAATTGGAAGTTTAGTGCGTTCATAAAACTCTTGAAAATGAGCATATCCAGCACGGCCAGAACAAACTGAAATTATAATGCCGGAAATCATACCATTCTCTAAATGAGAAAGAATAGATCGCTCTCTTTCAGGATTTTCGTTTGAAAGATAAATTAACGTATCATAATCTTTCTCCATCGTAACACTTCCAATACCATCAACGGCTAATGCAAAAAAATTATTTACAATCTCAGGAATGATAACGGCAATTTGTGTCCCCTTTTTCTTCCTAAGATTACTTGCAAAAGGATTTGGCTTATAATTATATTTAGCTGCTAGTTCAAAAACCCGCTTCTTTGTTGACGTGCTAATCTCGTGGCTATCTCCAAGTGCTTTTGATACTGTGGATATAGAAAGACCCAACTCTTTCGCAAGTTGGATCATGTTAATACTCTTATTCTTATTTTCTTCCATTGTATTTACGTAAACCTTAGTGACAATTTGATCTAATCACGCTGACTTTAAAATCAACTAGGCAATTTCCATCCCTCTCTAAACATTGGCTTTGTCAAACTATTGGCCTCAGCATCATTTTTAAATACTTCTTTTTTAGGATCCCATTCTAATGGCCGATCTAACCAGTAAGCGATGTTTGCCAAATTACATACTGTGCTGGTGCGATGACCAGTTTCAACATCGCATATTGGCAATGATCCATCTTTAATACACCCTAACCAATTGAGATAATGATCAGGAGAATCATATAATTTGGTTTCACCTGGTTTTAATATAGCCGTAGAGATGTTCGCAGGATCACTATCAAAAAATTCACGACTGACATCAATTTTACCCTTCTCACCAATGAATCGAACTGCTGCACCACGACCAAAATCTTCATGGCGCATAATCGTTCCATTTTCATAAATAAGCTGAAGTCCTTTTGTTCGATTATCTGATGGTGGTATTAATTTTACTGGACCTGAATTATCCATGCCCATTGCCCACTGTGCAATATCAAACATATGTGCTCCCCAATCACAAATTGGACCTCCCCCATATTCTTTATATGCCCTCCAATTAGGATATACATCTTGTTCTACTGGAGGTGCTAATTCTGGATTGAATGGATTATAGGGCGCTGGACCAATCCATGCGTCCCAATTTAGCCCAGGCCTCAACGTTTTTTCGGAGAGGTTATAGGGGATTGCTTTATCTCCTACACTAACAAGAATTTCTTTCACTGTACCGATATATCCATTTCGAACTAATTCGCAGGCATGTCGAAAGTTTTCTCTCGAACGCTGCATGCTTCCGGTTTGGAATACAATCTTGTTTTTTCGTGCGGCTTTGACCATGGAACGGCCTTCTTCAATGGTATGTGCCAAGGGCTTTTCACAATACACATGCTTACCTGCATTTGCAGCATGAATAGATTGCATAGCATGCCAATGATCGGGTGTAGCAATAACAACGGCATCTATATCCTTTCTTGTCAAAAGTTCTTGATAATCATCATATGCTGTAAACGCTTTGAAACTACTCCCCGATTTTTCTTTTCGTTGAGTACCGTAAAGATCAGCTGCAATGGAATGAAAATAATGCAACTTATTAATGTCTACATCCGCCCCTGCAACAATATTAGCTTTATCATAAAAATTATACAATAACCCTCGCCCTTGTTTACCTGTTCCAATAAAACCAAGGTTGATCATATCACTTGGCGCTGTATAGCCTTGACCCCCCAAAACAAAACGGGGTAAAATAGAAAATGCAGCAACAGCCTTTGCACTTTGTCCAATAAATTTTCTTCTACTATTTTTCATAACTACAAATTAAATATTGATTCTTAAAAACTTAATTAACAATTAAATATACTTAAGCAATTCTACTTATCTAAGATTCAGCCAGCAATCCTTACTTAGGCTAACCCTTGGCAGGCGACATTTTGGGATTAATAAAATGAATTAAAACCCATGCCACTAAATAGGCACAACTGCATATACCAAAAATCAGGTTATACCCAATAGTTATATCTCCAGCTGATTTCGCAGTCTCGAGAATATTTCCAATAAATAATGGGAATAATATCCCTCCTACTGCACCAGCCATTCCACCAATACCAATCACCGAGCTAACATCTTTGTTTTTAAACATGTCTGTTGCCACAGAATAAATATTTGCGCTCCACGCTTGGTGTGCTGCAGCAGCGACACTAATAAATCCTACCACAACCCAAATATTTGGCGCGTATTTAATTAGAAATATAGGTACTACAGCAAGCGCAAAAACAAAAAGTGCCGTTTTCCGTGCCCTATAAATTGGAAATCCCTTTCGTATCATCCAAGAAGAAAACCAGCCTCCCCCAATACTTCCAATAGTTGTCATAGTATACACCACTACAAGGGGTATACTCGGCTTAGTTAAGCTTAAATTGTATTTGGTGGAGAAATAAGACGGAAGCCAAAACAAGAAAAAAGTCCAAACAGGATCTGTCATGAATTTTCCAATAATAAACACCCATGTTTGTTTACGTGAAAATAAACTAGCCCAGTGTAATGGAGCTTCTACAACAATTGCATCTTCAGCCGAGGCATCAGAATTAATATATTCAAGTTCTTCTTTGCTCACCTTCTTATGTCGTGTAGGAATTTCATATAATATAACCCAAAGTATAAGCCATACAAATCCTATTGCCCCAGTTACAACAAAAGCCATTTGCCAACCAAAAGCAGCTAACAACAGTGGAACAACGATGGGCACAATCATAGCGCCTATATTAGCCCCTGAATTGAAAATTCCAGTAGCCAAGGCTCGATCACGCTTAGGAAACCACTCTGCAATAGCTTTTAGTGCAGCAGGAAAATTCCCTGATTCCCCCAAACCCAAGAGTGCCCTGACTCCCAAAAATCCAAGTGTAGATCTTACCCCAGCATGTAAAATGGCCGCAATACTCCAGAAAATGATCACTATAGTATAACCAAGCTTTGATCCAATTTTATCAATAAATCTGCCAAAGGCAAGCAAACCAAAGGCATAGGATGCAGTAAATGCCATAACAATCCTACTGTAATCATTTTCTGTCCAGCCAAACTCTTGTTCTAAGGTGGGCTTAAGAATGCCAATCACGTTTCTGTCTATATAATTGATAGTAGTTGCAAAGAATAAAAGTGTCACTACTCCCCATCTATATTTTGAAAATTTTCTACTCATCATAGCGCTTTTTAATCAACCTATTTTATTGCCTTACTGACTTTTAGGTTACCTAATTTTAATATCTATCAAGTTAAGCTTTATCATTAATCTATGACCGAATTAAAGGAGAAAATTTAGTTTAGTTCGTACCTCAACTTCGATAACGTTTTCGTTGAAAATTATTCAAGATCAGTAATTCAAAGAATATAACTTTGCAAATACACGGATTTTGTTTTTTGAATAAAATTGCCGTAGTTTAAAATATTCATTTACACGATATCATGAAAGAACTTAGACAAACATGGAGATGGTTTGGACCAGATGACCCCGTTACACTTCAAGACATCAGACAAACCGGAGCAGTAGGTATTGTAACAGCCCTGCATCAAGTTCCTCATGGAGAAGTATGGACTTATGAAGATATTATTCAACGAAAAAATCTGATCGAGTCATATGGCCTTACATGGGACGTAGTGGAAAGTGTAACCATCCATGAAGAAATCAAAACTAAATCAGGCGACTATTCCAATTGGATTGAAAAATACAAAGAATCCCTTCGCAATCTTGCTAAAGCAGGTCTTCGTGTTATCACTTATAATTTCATGCCTGTGAATGATTGGACCAGAACCCAATTGGATTATACCATGCCAGATGGTTCTAAGGCCTTGTACTTCAATTGGATTGACTTAGCCGTGTTTGACATATTTATACTTCAACGAAAAAATGCAAGGCAGTCATATTCAAATGAAATCGTCCTACAGGCCGAGATTAAATTCAAACAATATACCCAAGAGGAACTCGATCAGCTATCGGGGGTAGTGATGTTTGGCATTCCAGGCGAAAAGAAGATCACTGTAGAAAGCATGCGGGAAAAATTATCTCGCTATGACAATATCAAACAAGAAGACTTAAGAAACAATCTTGTTTACTTTCTTCAGCAAATCACTCCTCTCTGCGATGAACTGAACCTTGATTTAGCTATCCACCCAGATGATCCACCATGCGATATTCTTGGATTGCCCAGAATTGTAAAAAATATAGAAGACTTAGAATTCATTGTCAACGCAGTACCAAATAAAAGCAACGGCATTTGCTTCTGTACCGGCTCACTTGGTGCAAACCCTGACAATAACCTTCCAGAAATGGTGAAAAAATTAGGGACGCGCATTCACTTCACTCACCTAAGAAATGTAAAGAAAGATCCTGAAGGCAACTTTTATGAAGATGACCATCTTGGTGGCGATAACGATATGTATGCCGTCTTAAAAGAACTGCTCATCATCCAACAAAATGTGCCAAATCAAATTTCATTTAGACCTGACCATGGACACCAAATGATTGACGATCTAAAAAAGGTTACCAATCCCGGTTATTCTTGCATAGGCCGACTAAGAGGGCTTGCAGAAATTAGGGGCCTACAACTTGGCATTTTAAGAAGTCTTTAAGTGCTATTTAACGTATAGTTTTTTTTGGATGACGATGGTTTTATCTCTAGCTTAGAGAACAGGCCATTATTAACTTTTCAACGCAGCCATATAATTAATATGAAAAAACTGATTGCATTCATTTTTATTGCCGCATCACAAATTGCTGTTGCACAACATCTAGAGAACAAATGGGTTTCACTGTTTAATGGAAAAGACCTAACCGGATTCAAGCAATTAAATGGAAAGGCAAAATACCATGTAGATCATGGAGAAATCGTTGGTACAACAGTATATGGAGAACCAAATTCATTTCTAGCTACAGAAAAAACATATGGTGACTTTATACTAGAAGTGGATTTGAAATTAAATGCCGACATGAATTCAGGCATTCAGTTTAGAAGCGAAACTTCCACAACAGAAAACGGACGCGTCTTTGGCTATCAAATGGAAATAGATCCTTCTGCACGAGCATGGAGTGGGGGTATATATGATGAAGGCAGAAGAGGATGGCTATACCCACTTGAATATAATGAAATTGCTAAAAAAGCTTTTAAACCTACTGAATGGAATCATTACCGCATTGAATGCGTTGGCAATAGCCTTAGAACATGGGTCAATGGTGTGGCCTGTGCTTCGGTCATAGACAACCTTACTGCTAATGGATTTATAGCCCTACAAGTTCATTCTGTAGGTGATAAAAAAGATGAAGGAAAAACGATTCACTGGAAAAACATTAGAATACAAACCCAAGACATTAAACCATCTCCTGCAGATGCACTTTTTATTGCGAACCTAGTACCAAATGATCTCTCAGCAAGTGAACAAAAAAATGGATACACCATGTTATGGGATGGAAAGACATCAACCGGATGGAGAGGCGCTTATAAAGATAGATTTCCAAATGAAGTTTGGAAAATTGAGAATGGCGAACTGACTGTATTAGGTAAACTTGGCGCAGAATCTGCTGCTGGCGGGGATATCGTAACAGAAAAAGAATTTGGAGCATTTGACTTGCAGTTTGAATTTAAAATTTCCGACACCGCAAATTCAGGTGTTAAATACTTTGTGACAGAAAAAGAAAACAATGTAGGATCAGCCATTGGACTTGAATACCAAATACTTGATGACGACAAACACCCTGATGGTAAACTTGGTGTAGTTGGCAATAGGACTATGGCTTCTCTTTATGATCTCATTCCTGCAGCAAATATGTTAGACATGAATGCAAGCAGAAGAGATCGATTGCCAATTGGAGAATGGAACAGAGGTAGAATCATCGTGTACCCTAGTGGAAAAATTATTCATTGGCTGAATGGCTATAAGATGGTAGAATACCAACGAGGCAGTCCCGCATTTTATGCATTAGTAGCAAGAAGTAAGTATGCAAAATGGGAGAACTTTGGAATGGCTCCTAAAGGGAAGATTTTACTTCAGGAGCATGGTACTAAGGTTTCATTTCGAAGCATAAAAATCAAAGAACTTTAATTACCACTTTATATTATCAAACTATTACTTTCCTCATGCAGTTTAGAAAATAATCGTAAATTAAATTTTTCAAAAAAACATTCATTTAAAAAAATATCATGACACATCGTAGGACGTTCATAAAGCAATCAGCAAAAGCTACTGCAGCCACCGCATTGGCCTCCATGAGTTGGACAGCTAAATCATACGGAAACATCATTGGAGCGAATGACAGGGTTAGGGTTGGTGTCATCGGTTTCTCAGACAGGCATCGTAGCTCTCATATTCCTGCTTTTATGAACCACTATAAAGAACTAAATTTTGACATTGTTGCGGTATCCGATATATGGAAGGTTCGTAGAGAGGAAGGTGTAGAATACCTCAAATCAAAAATGGGGCATGATATCATTGGATGCAAAAACAATGAAGAACTTTATGCATTGAAAGACATTGATGCTGTATTCATCTCAACAGCAGACTTCCAACATGCCTTACATACAATAGAAGCTCTTAAAGCTAATAAAGACATCTATGTAGAAAAGCCATTTGCCGAAACGATGGAAGATAATAGAGCTGCTCTTAAAGCTGCAAAAGCATCTGACCGCATCATACAAGTAGGATCACAACGCAGATCAGGACCTAACTATCAGGCAGCAGCAAAATTCATCCAATCTGGTCAATTCGGTGATATTACTATGGTTGAGTTAGCCTGGAATGTAAATCAACCTGGCCGTTGGAGAAGAGAAGCATTAGTAGCTAAATGCGAAGAAAAAGATCTTGATTGGAAACGCTATTTAATGAATAGGCCTTATGAAAATTTTGACCCACGTAAGTACCTTGAGTATAGACTGTTTTGGCCATATTCATCTGGACTTTCTGGTCAATGGATGAGTCACCAAATCGATACCGTAAATTGGTTTAGTG
>CANGBH010000050.1 GCA_947451935.1 Chitinophagaceae bacterium | reverse complement strand
GTTAGCGAAAGAATTTAATGTTGGGCTCATTGATAGCTATGGTATATTTAAGAAACAAGTTGAAGCTGGCATACCACTCCCCTCTATGATGTCGCAAGTAAATCATCCAAATAAAAAGGGACATGAACTTATAGCGAATGAAATAATGCGGTACTTCAATTAATCATTTATTGCACAAATAATCACAGAAGATATTTAAACATCAAGAAAAATGCGCTTTACGTTATCATATGCTTTACTGTTTATGATGCTTTGCATGACAGCACAGGATTTGTCAGCGCAAACTAAACAAACAAACTCAACAATTCAGCATAGTCAGCTCATCCGTCATGTAAAAATTATTGATGGTACAGGTCGTCTAGCATTTGAAGGATCCGTTAGGATACAGGATGATAAAATTTCTGCAATTGGGGAGCTTGAACCTATAAAAGGTGAACAAGTTATTGAGGGCAAAGGACTGATATTATGTCCAGGATTTATTGATACCCATAGCCATCATTATTCCAATTTAGCAAAAGACCCAGGTGCTCTATCAACAGCCAACCAAGGCATTACAACTATTGTAATTGGTCAGGATGGTGATAGTTATGCAATGGATACGCTTGAGTATTATTTTAAACATCGTCCTGTTGCAGTAAACGTAGCGACCTATACCGGACAAACGACATTGAGAGAATTGGTCATGGGAGAAGACGATTTGTTGAGGCAAGCGAAGTCAGAAGAAATTGGAAAAATGAAGCTTTTACTCGAGCATGAATTAGAGAAAGGATCTCTTGGGTTATCAACTGGATTAGAATACGAAGGAGCATTTTATTCAAGCAAAGAAGAAGTACTGGAATTAGCCAAGGTGACTTCTACACAACATGGACGATATATAAGTCATATCAGAAGCGAGGATATTACACTAGAAGATGCAGTGGATGAAATCATTGAAATTGGTAGAACAACCCGGATGCCCGTTCAAATTTCCCATATTAAAATTGGCATGAAAGATAAATGGAACCGATCGAATGAGATTTTAAAAAAACTAGATGAAGCAAGAAATGAAGGCATAGATATCACTGCGGACATCTATCCTTATGCATACTGGAATTCAACCCTTAAAGTATTATTTCCAAAAAGAGATTATAATGACCTGAACAGCGCACGTTTCGCCGTAGATCAACTCTTCGATGCCAGTGAGTCTGTTCTAGTTAACTATGCCCCTATTCCTTCATATAAAGGCAAAACATTATCTGCTATTGCACAAGAACGTAATGAGGAGCCAGCCGTTACACTGATTAAGCTAATTGCAATGGCTGCAGAGTTTAAAAAGAAAAATCCAACTTATAGCGGATCAATCGAAACGATAATAGGAAAATCAATGCTTGATGTCGACATCAATCATTTCATCAAATGGGAACATTCAAATATCTGTTCAGATGGAATTGGTGGTGGGCACCCAAGAGGATATGGAACATTCACACGCGTGCTTGGAAAATATGTAAGAGATGAGCACCTCATGAGTTTAGAAGAAGCTATTTATAAGATGACTAAATTATCGGCAGATCATGTTGGCATTAAAAACAGAGGCATTGTATCTGTTGGTAATTATGCAGACTTAGTGTTATTCAATCCGAACACGGTTAAAGACAATGCAACATTTGAACAGAGTAAAGCTCTTTCAACTGGAATTGAAATGGTATGGCTTAATGGACAGGTAATTTATAAGAATCAAAAATCTACTGGTAAATATCCTGGTGTGCTATTAAAAAAATAAAATCCGATTAAAAATATTCACAAAAGAAAATAGTTATGAATAATGCTGTTATTCTCACGAATGGATTGTTCACTTCATCCGATGCAAAAACTGCACATGGTTTAATTAGAGGAACAGAACGGTATACTGTAATTGGATTAATTGACAGCACTGAAACAGTAGGCAATGATGCAGGAGTATTACTTGATGGTCAACATAGAAATATCCCGATCCTCGCTAAACTTAATGATGCCATTATACAATTCAACAAGATTGATTATCTAATTATTGGAATTGCAACTGTAGGTGGTCGTTTGCCAGCAGATATGCTCATCATCATTGAAGAAGCCATCAATGCTGGCATTTCAATCGTTAATGGGTTACATGAATTCTTGCAAGACAAGCCAGCGTTAGTACTATTGGCCAACGAAAAGAATGTTCAGCTGATTGATGTAAGAAAACCAAAATCAAGAGAGGAATTACATTTTTGGACAGGCGATATCTTCAACGTCAAAGCACCCATCATAGGAGTAATTGGCATGGATTGTGCTATGGGTAAAAGAACTGCTGCCCGTATGTTAACTCAAGCCTGTAAGAAACATGAGATCAATGCACAGATGATTTATACTGGTCAAACAGGATGGTTACAGGGCGGTACATATGGCTTCATATTTGATTCCACCTTAAATGATTTTGTATCGGGCGAGTTAGAATATGCTATTACGAGTTGTTGGAAAAATACACATGCAGATGTTATTTTTATTGAAGGCCAATCTTCGCTCAGAAATCCCAGTGGACCATGTGGCTTGGAGTTAATGATTTCAGGAAATGCCAAACATGTTGTGCTGCTCTTTGCTCCTAAAAGAAAGTATTTCGACAATGAAGAACATTGGGGTTCAATTCCAACCGTAGAATCTGAGATTGAATTGATTGAAAAAATTGGGTCGAAAGTTATCGCTGTAGCAATACATACTGAGAATTGTTCACCCGAAGAGGCGTATGCTTTCCAAAAAGAATATGAGCATAAATTAAATATCCCTGTATTGCTTCCCGTAGAAGAAGGAGTAGAACAGCTAATTCCATTTTTAAAGAGTTTAATTTAACTGCACTGTATAACAATGAAGATAATAGCCATAAGGTCATACCTAAAGCATGTTCGGCTCAAGAAGCCATATACCATTGCCTATAATACATACCACGATGTATCACTTGCATTTTTAGAAGTGGAGTTGGCGAATGGAATAATTGGTTATGGATCTGGAAGTCCAGCGGAAGAAGTGGTAGGCGAAACCACTGAACAAACGAGTATGAATTTACAAACAGATTTTGTTCAAGCCTTTGTTGGTCGAGATATTAGGCAGTTCAATGAATTGATATATGAGGCAACTATGCAATTTCAAGAGTTTCCTGGGACTATTGCCACTATTGATATTGCGCTTCATGATGCATTTGGGAAATATATTCAACTGCCTATTGCAAAATTCTATGGGCAAAAAACAACATCACTGCCAACATCCATTACGATTGGTATTTGTGATGTGCAAGAAACATTGGCCCAAGCAATGGAGTGTAAGAAGCTAGGATTTAGGATTTTAAAGGTAAAAACTGGCGTTAATCCGGTAGTCGACTTAGAAAGAATCATCAAGTTATATGAACTATTTGGCGATTATTTTATCATTCGGGTAGACGCCAACCAAGGGTATACATTTGATGAATTGACATGGTTTATAAAATCAATTCAACCTT
Source organism: Chitinophagaceae bacterium (assembly GCA_947451935.1). Lineage (GTDB taxonomy): Bacteria > Bacteroidota > Bacteroidia > Chitinophagales > Chitinophagaceae > Pollutibacter. The sequence goes on along the minus strand of CANGBH010000050.1, from coordinate 10,191 downwards.
ACCCGATTGAATTGATTGAACAACCTTTAAAAGTTGGACTTGATAAAGAATTACTGAAGCTTAATCAATCAGACCGAAAAAAACTAGCGGCCGATGAGAGTTTGAAAAATGCACATGCAGCACTAACACTTGCCTCGACAGATGCACCATATGGTATATTTAATATCAAGCTCATGAAATGTGGTGGTATATTAGGTGCTAGAGAAATTGCAACCATAGCCCAGGCTTCCTCTATAGATTTATTCTGGGGATGTAATGATGAAAGTATAATTAGCATTGCAGCTGCACTTCACGTTGCTTATAGCTGCCCACATACAAAATATCTTGATCTTGACGGAAGCTTTGATTTAGCAGAAGATATTGTGCGTGGTGGATTTAAATTAAGTGATGGTCATATGACTATTAATGACAAACCTGGATTTGGCTTCGATGTAATTTAATTTTAATTCGACAAAAAGCGTTATCCTCCACCCTTTGGTTTCTTTGTTTTATTCCACTGCTTGACTTCTTTTGGAATTTGTTTTGCAGGAGCTAATGAATCTTTATTTGGAGAAATTTTACGATTGGGATCAAGCGTAGTAACTTGACCTTTATCTACTTGTCCAAAAATAAATTTCTCTGTTTTCACAACTGCCCCTGTTGCACTATTGTAATATGTCCATGTTCCATTTTTCACTTCAGCAGATTCATGCTTTATGATTTTTTCAATCATAACATCAGGATGATCTAAGTCTGGAACCAAAATAGTATCATACGGATTTTTAGGATTTACGGCTTTCCAACTCTCCTCTCTTTGTAAGTCACCAAGCGATGTATAGTATTGTTGTTTGCCATCCCTATAGCCGAACTTATAAAATTCTTTAGCGATTAAATCCCCCATCAAACTATACTTCTTCCATACACCTTCTTTTTTATCGTTTTCAAAGTAACCTTCCTCATCAAAGCCTGGTTCACCTCGAACCTGTTCATAATGCAATGACCATGGTCCTTGTTTCATTTTCTGCTTATCTACTCGGTTGATGGTATCTCCACGAGGGGTTAACACATAATCAATCCATTGTTGTGCGACAAGAGATTGACTCATCATTAATAAAAATAGGACAATGTAAAATTTGTTCATGAATCTATACTTAAGAATGAATTGACACCTAAACCCTATATAAAAATATTCAATTCAGTTGAATATTGCCCAATTTCAAGATACAGTTATGTAGATTTAACGTTGTAGTATAAAATGAAGTGTGCGTTTAATTAAAACCCTCCATATCCCTCAAAACGTGGATTGACAAAATTATTTAATATGCTACCAAATCGATAAGCCAGACCAAAGGATGTATTGTAATTGAAGGTAGACCCAAGTTGTCTCTGCCTAGTAAGTAATTCCTGTTCAGTAATATTACCCTTAACTAGATTTACTTGGTTGTGAACAATACTTGCATTTAAATTTACAAAAAAGGATAGACCACTTCCAATTCGCACATCCGTATTAGCATTAAGCCCAGTGGTATATAATGCCCAGTCGTATAAATAGTTAGCATAAAAAAGGCCGCCATTAAAAGTTCCCCATTTCTTATTTAATGTTATAGCTCCGGAGAATCGATGTCCTAGATAAGATTGTTTAATGAGGTTGAATATGGTTGTATCATAATAATCATTGCGGCTTCCGAAAGCCCCATATCGTAAGACGAAAAAACGATTATTGACTTCGTTATATTTGAAAACATTGTATTCTATAGCAGGATTAAAGGAAAGTTTAAGTTTGTAGTTATCAAATGTGCTATTTGAAATGATGGTCTGGTAGCCGTAGCTCCAATGATCGCTAAACGATTTTACGAGTGTATGGTAAAAACGATAGTTGCTATTTTTTACGGTGTATTGAGTGGCATCATAATTATAGAAAGAATTGTTCAGGCTTCCATTCAAGGATATTCCAACTTTTAGTTTTTGGGTAACTCGACCTGCATATAGGTCCGAACCAAATACACTGTTTTTATATACCTGGTCTGCATTAAATTGTCCTCTTGCTGCTACGCTAAATACCCAGAAATTCCAGGGGTCTTTTATATCCTTTACCGTGGTTGTCGAACTTGAATCATCTTGCTTCTTTATATCCTTTTCAAACCTTGATACATAAGCCGTTTTAACAATTAACGGAGAGAATCCTAACATGATGTACTGCAAAAGACTTTTACGAACTTCTACTGCAGAGGCATTTGGTTCTGTAGTAAACATTAGAGTATCACTATACTCATTATAAATGCCTTGTCCGTAAAAATTTAGTTTATACTCAACTCCTCCTCCACCCATACGTTGGGCAGTCAACATCACATAGGCATCAGCATCAACCCTATCCCGCACAAAATCGATGATGCTAATTTCAGATTTAAAATAGCTAAAATCACAGCCTACCCTACAATCAATAAAAACTTTCAATTTTCCTGAGCTGGGCTTTTGCGCCATTGTTGTGGAACAGATAAATAATGCTGTTACCAAACCAAGTAATTTCCACATAATTGATGCAAAGATAAAATTTAAATGGATGATGGAAAAGCAACAAGTAAGATAAGTGTTACGTATAATTTTTCAATGAAACTAAACTGATGATTAGCAACACATTAAGATCTAAAAACTAAAATCAGGCGATATTCGGGATGTATTCCTCAAGTAGGTATTTAGGACGAAAAGTAATTAACAGATATGGTGTACCTTTATCTACTGATAAAGTATTTCAAAAAAACTCATGAAAAATACTAGATACATTTTGTCAAGCCTGATTATTCTCTTAACTGGAGTAATGTATTTTTCGGTACAAGCTCAACAAAAAAATGACGCTCATCGTGCTAACTTTTCTGGGGAATGGAAATCAAACCAATCGATAGGTATGGGTGGAAATATTGTTTGCTCATACGGCGAGGGTGATCGTATGAATTCTGAAACAATGAAAATAGCTGAGCAGGCAGATTTTCTAGTCATAGAAACGCCAAATCCTTTGCCTGGATCAACGAAGGCTACAAGTCCGGAGAAACTAGCATTTGACGGAAAAGAAAGTCAAATTAATCATGGCCAAGGAAACGAAAAGAAGTTTACTGTAAAGTTGTCTGCTGATGGACAAACCATGACAATTAAATCAATTGTATACTTTATGGCTGCTACTCCTTACCATGTAAATGTTATGAAAAAAGCATTTACTAACGTTACAGAGGTTTGGACCTTGAGTAATGATGGACAGTCTATTACTATTCAATCCATTGCAAAATCAAATATATGGGATGGCGAGCGTTCCTGGAAGACAGTATTTGATAAAGTCAATTAGTATACTTTGATCGGCAGAACCCACCAATTATTTTTGAAGGGTATCTTTATTTGCTTTTTTAGTGGTGATAAAAACTACCCCATTTTTCCCTTCTTTAGGATATTTTTTTATAGCTTCTTCTCCCTTCCAAACATCTACAGAGGCTATATCATTAGGAGGTATGGCGTACATTTGCTTTTCTGTAATCTTAACTCCATCTAAATAATAAGCTGGTTTTATTAATATCTTGGTACTATTTCCTTGATTAGTTCTTGATTTTATTAGAACAGCTTTTTCCTTTTCTTGTTCAGCTTTTTCTTTTTCTAGATCAGCTTTTTCTTTTTCTAGATCAGCTTTTGATTCCTCTAGATCAGCTTTTGATTTTTCTACAACAGACCTAGCTTCTATTAGATTAGCTTTTGCTTTTTCTAGAATGTCTTTTGATTTTCCTACATCAGCTTTTGTTATTTGTTGATCAAGTTGAGTTAGCTGTCGATCAATTTCAGCTCTACTTTGAAAAGATTTTGGTATTTGCTCTTCAAATTTTGCTATTGCTTGATCAATTTTAGCTATTGCTTGATCAATTTTATTTTTATTCTTATAACTTATAGAAGTAGGTGACTTAACCTTGGGAGGAGTTGGAGGAGTTGGTAAAGATTTTACACTACTCTTATTAGCTGGCTTGGAAGTATCGTTAACTAATAATGAAAACCCATTTTTAATTTCTTGTACTTTATTTTCAACTTTCTCACTTGCATTTACCTTAATAGATACTAACGTAACAGATGCAATTAAAACTGGTAATACCATTACCCTTCTTAGGTAGGAGTATTTTGTGTTGGTTGATTTTGTTAACATAGTTAATCGTCGTTTAATTGATGAATAAAAAAATTGATGTATTGGGTTTAAAAAATGGTTGCCGTAATGGGTCTGTAATAACATTTTAGCAAACGCTTCTACATTACTATTACCAACTGCTTCTTCGTCTGCTATAAACTCATGAATGGCAACTAACTCTTTTTGAATAACCCAATTAAATGGATTCATCCAAAATATTGAAGTAAGTATTTGACAATATATTCTATCCCAGGTATGCTTTTGTTGTATGTGGGTAATTTCATGTTTAAAGATTTGTTGACCTCCCTCTTCTTGCAATGAAATGGATTGCTTCCAAAATAAATTATTCAAAAAAGAGAAAGGCGCATTGTCTTCATTGGTATTAACAAAATCAAACCCATCCATTTTAGTCACATCATACTTTCTTTTTAGCAATTGAATCTTTATTACATTTAAAAGTAGTATGCTTAACAAAGTAATTGCTACAAAAACTGCTAAAGCTAAAAAATAATCTATCCAATTTAACTCAATACTTTTATTCGCATTAGGTATAGGTAAAATAAATTGAACGATTTCATTAGAACTATATAAGACTGGCTTTTCAACGGTAAACCAATTTAACTTTAAGAGTGGAATTAATAAACTCATTACAGAAGCAGTTAACAGGTAAAATCTGTTATAATAATGAAATTTCTTATCTCTTAACGCCATCCAATAATAGGCTAAGAATATACCTGATATTAAAATTGCTTTAAGAATATAAATAATCACAATTTGACTAGTCATGATTTTTACTTTTTAATTGTTTTAAAAGCAATTCCAAATCCTGGATAGACATTTGTTTTTTATTTACTAAAAAAGAAACAACATTGGAATAAGATCCTTCAAAGTAACTTTCTGCCAAACCCTCAATTCGTTTAGCCGAATAAGATTCCTTACTCACCAAAGGATAATAGAAATTGTTTCTGTTTGGATTTTGAATACCCACAAACTCCTTTTCCACTAAAATCTTCAAAAGAGTTGCTACCGTATTATGATGTGGCTTTGGCTCATCAATAGCTTCTAAAACATCTTTAATAAATCCACCTTTATCCAATGCCCACAAGGCTTGCATAATTTGTTCTTCGGCTTGCGTCAGTTTTTTCATAGTTTATCCTTTTACTTTCTAACTAAATTATTAGTCAATATTATAACTATATTTTTAGTTAGACAAATATTTTTTCAGGAAAATGAAAAAATAATGCAAAATTAAAAAACAAGGTATTTTTAAATATAAAAACGGATATCAACCGATTTAGACTGCTTTGAGGGGGGCTTTTCCTCACGCAGGGTATCCTAATTTTATGATTGAAATAATTGACTAACTTTATTTTACTAAATACTTCATGAGAGATGAGATATACAACATATCCTTTCAGGAACGAGCCAAGTTAAGCACCACCATCTTATCCAAACAACCTGCAGTTACCTTAAAAGAAGCCAAGGAACAAGCTCAATGGTTAAAAACCAACAGCAGCAAAAAGAAGAAGAAACAAAGAGACTAGTTCAATTTATAGAAGATAATAATCTTTGGGTAGATAATATTAATATTGACTTATACGTATCTCAAGGAGCTGAATAGAAAGTGTATTTAAAAGATGGCTCAACAGTTATTAAATTAAATGATGCCATTTATTACGCAAGTTAGATTGATTATTTTCACAACCTTTTACTTAACAACTTATTTTTCCCTGATACAGCTTATCATCTTTTAGGATTCTACAAGGATCTAGATATTATTTATGCAGTGGTGGAACAACAATTTGTAAAAGCTAATGAAAAAACAGATTTGAATGTCGTAAGAACATTTCTTGAAAACAATGGTTTTCGTAACACAAAAAATCATGATTATTTAAATGAGGAACTTGGTTTAATTCTAGAAGATCTTCATGACGAAAATGTACTAACACAAGACGGTATGCTGTGTTTCATAGATACTGTGTTTTATATTGCCCCCGAAAAAATAATCTCCATAACTAATTAATGACTTCAATTTTGTCTCCTTTCACTGGAGAATAATCTAATTTCATTTCTCCATTCACTTTAAGTTGATCAAAATAACATTTAGTACCAGTTGCCTTTGTCATGTCTTCCTCATTTTGTAAATGAAAATGCAAATGTGGTTCAGAAGAATTTCCCGAATTTCCACACAATCCCAATAATGCACCTGTGCTAACTTTCTGTCCCTGCTTCACCATTATGGAATGTTGTTTAAAATGCGCAAAGAAAGCATATTCACCAGTAGCTATTTTTATTATAACAGTATTCCCTGGTATATAAATAGGATTTAGAACTCCTGGAATATTATCCTTTACGCCATCTACAACCAATACTACTTCACCATCACATGGGGCATATAATTCCTTACCAAAAGCATAATAGTCCTCATTAGACTCCCCTGTTCTTTTATGAGTAGATCCTTTTTCATCATAAATTAGAAAATCAAATGCATTTTTTTGAGCAATACTTTCTACATGATAGTTTTGCTCCTTCGTATCTCCACCCCATGTAACCGTCCACTCCCCTTTAAAAGGTAATTTCATTTTAGTAGTATTCCTTATAATTTCTTTAGCTTCTGTGTATGGTTTAAATAGTAATCCTGAAATTTCATTCTTTGAATTCAATGTTAATGTCATTCCTAAAACAGCATTATCAAAAGTAGTTTCGTATAATGCTGAGGCACTTTGTAATCTAACAAATCTTATTTTCTTAATAGATCCGAGTTGAGATTTCAATCCTGTGCTTACCTGTGTAAATTTTTCAATAGGCAAGGCAGCATTCATTTCAGAAGAAAACATCGCCACAATACTATCATTTTCACTTTGGTTAAAATGGGACACAAATTTTGTTGACACCTTTTTGTAGTTGTCTTTTTCAGTCTGCGAGTTAGCAGAATTGAATATTGATAAAAAGGCAATAAAAATGAGTAGATTTTTCATGGATGCAAATTAGTGTAATTTGGATCGATGTTTTCATGACACAACAAAGGACCCACGATTTAACATAAGTCCTTTATTTTCGTGTAGCCAGTATTGAACTATATTCTAACCAAATCTGGAGGGAGTTGAGGGCATTCTACAGTCTGGTAGAGGTCTTTGAGAAAAAATTATTATTCTCAAAAATAACATTGTAGCCTCTCAAATTCTACATTTTAATCAGATTTGATAGGATCTTTAGAGGGTTGGGGACGCTGGCAAAGTAGGGATTAAATCAATTTGCAAAAAACCACCTTCTGCATTTGCTTCAGCAACAATTTGAGGGATGCCATTTACAATATCTATAGATTGATTATGAATATGGCCGGCCAATATTCCCATCAAGTTTTTAGAATTAAAAACCATTTTGTGGAACTCCATTGTTGTTAAAGTATGACCATTTTCACGCCATGGCTGTCGTTGCTCAAGTTGGTAATTTTTATCGTTTTTTGCATTCCAATCGGGATGCCCACATCCAAAACCCAAACTTCTTCCAGGAACATATAGCGGTATATGTAACATCAAAACAGATGGCTTTTTAGAATTTATGCAATTTCTAAAGAAATCAAGTTGTTCGCCAGTTATTTCATAGGTAGAATTATCAATAACAATAATTTGAACACCATAAAGATCTAATTTTTGCATTAGGGGATTTCTGTCTTGATATAAAGGCAGTAGTCGCTTATTAATCCATGTGTCTCTCAATAACGCGGAAGACCCTTCCATGCCTTCGTAATGCCAATCATGATTACCTGCAGTATACACATAAGGGATAGCGGAATACGTTAACTTTTCCAGCACCCAAGCAATGGCTGCTTCTGAAGGAAAACTAAATATATCTCCTATTAAAGCTACCAAAGTGCTTTTATTCTCCCCTGCAATCTTGAGTATTTCTTCAAAAGCAATATTGGGATTAAGATCCCTTCCTGTTTTAAAATGCTTTGTATTGTTGTATGCTTTTGACATACGCTTACTATATACATCATATGAAACACCCCTTGTATCATCTAAGTAAAGATGTGTATCTGCAATAAAAGTTACAGAAAATGGTTTTTGAATTTTGGAGTGCGAAAACCTGATGTTGTTATCATCAATGGAAAAAAAGCTTCGTGCTGGAGCACTTGGTGGAGATGCCTTTGAAAAATCAGCAAATGAAAAAGCTGCTCCAGATAATGCAATCGACTTAAGAACTTCCCTTCTTTTCATTTATAAAGCTTTTTTAAGTATTAGAAGTACTATTAAAACTAACCAAATACAGCAAGTATTCAAAGAAATTGGAATCCTTGATAAATTAGCCGGTTTTGATCTTTCAACAAAAGAAGTCATTGATCAGTCAAATGAAAGGTATAAAGGCAAAATACCCTATCAAGAATTAGTTATTTCCCATGCAAAAATGTTTAATTCTGATAGGCTTTTTACTATTGAGTAAAACCAATTAACGGTTTTCTAAATTGAATGAACTAGATCTTAGCTAGTAAAAAATCCAAATTAATAATTACTAACGAGTAAGAACAAGATTTGAACCTGCCTGCGGCAGGCAGGCCCGGATCCGCCGCGGCGGATATGAATACTGAGGTCTAGTAACCAGTAAAATCTATATAAATTATACTTGCTCAGTAAGAAAGTCGATTGCAAGCGAATAACCAGCAAGTCCTAACCCGCAGATGGTTCCTTTTGCTTTTCCAGAGACATGAGAGAGTTTACGGAACTCTTCGCGCGCATGAACATTAGATATGTGCACTTCAACAACAGGGGCAGGAATGGCTGCTATAGCATCCCCTATCGCTACAGAAGTATGTGTATAGCCTCCAGGATTAATAACTATACCATCGGCAGCGAATCCGGCTTTTTGAATGGCATCAATAAGCTCTCCTTCAATATTGCTTTGAACATAATCAATCTCGACGGTTGGATGCTGTTGCTTTAATTTTTCGAGATACGAATCAAACCCTTCATTACCGTATATTCCTGGCTCACGTTTCCCAAGAAGATTTAGATTCGGACCGTTAATGATGGTAATTTTTTTCATTCTCTAATTATTATTTATCAAACTGATGAATTCATCAAAAAGATATCGGCTGTCGTGTGGACCCGGTGTAGCTTCTGGATGGTATTGTACAGAAAACGCAGGGCGATCCTTAAGTCTAAATCCTTCTATTGATTCATCATTGAGGTTAACATGGGTAACTTCTGTATTGGCTTGATTTCTGATGGCTTGAGCATCTACTGCGAAACCATGGTTTTGAGTAGTGATTTCACACAATCCTGTTTTCAAATTGATAACCGGATGATTTAATCCTCTATGTCCATGGTGCATTTTAAATGTTGGAATTCCATTTGCTAAGGCAAGCAATTGGTGCCCTAAGCAGATTCCAAATACCGGTTTTTTTGTTTCTAATATCTGCTTCACCGTATCAACAGCATAGCCCATTGAAGCTGGATCACCAGGCCCATTTGAAATAAAGAATCCATGTGGTTCAAACTTCAACAACTCTTCCATGTTCGTTTTTGCTGGATGTACTCTAACGTAGGCTCCTCTATCTGCAAGGCACTGAACAATATTTCTCTTCACACCAAAATCAAGTACGGCGATACGAATTGGTGAAGTAGGATCACCGAGGTGATATACTTCATTTGTTGATACAACTGAGGCTAGCTCAAGACCATCCATCGATGGAACTGTCTTCAATATCTCTTTGAGCGATTCAACATCAGTATTCTCGGAAGAGATGATGCAGTTCATAGCTCCTTTTTCTCTGATATGCGTAACCAAGGCACGTGTATCCACATCTTCAATGGCAACAACATTTTGTTCAACCAAATAATGTTGCAATGAATCTGTCGCCATGATTCGGCTATATCGATCTTCTAGATTTCTGCCTATAAGTCCTTTTATTTTAACCGTATTACTTTCTACATCTTCCGGTTTTACGCCATAGTTTCCCGTATGCACATTGTTCATGATCAATACTTGTCCATAGTAACTTGGATCAGTAAAGACTTCTTGATATCCAGTCATTCCTGTATTGAAGCAAAGTTCTCCAAAGG
>CANGBH010000049.1 GCA_947451935.1 Chitinophagaceae bacterium | reverse complement strand
GGAAAGTAGCCTGAGCGAGCGAGGCATGAATAAAATACGGGTGATATATGACCATTAGATAGTACAAAAACATCTTCTTGTAGTGCGTCCATATTGAAAGCAGGGTTATGTTTCATGACCTTAAAATATAGGGCAGTTAAAAAGTCTGTACAGCCTAGAGATCCTCCAGGATGTCCACTTTGTACACCATGTACCATTCTTACTATATCTCTTCTTATTTGCTGTGCAGTATTTGAAAGTGAAGTCATGCTTATACGCTTTAAGACAAATTTACTTGATTTATCGAATTCTCAGATGATAAATTGGTTGAACTGGCATAATTTATTGAGCATTCCTTTGAATTTATTTTATATCTATGGTTTTTCAAGTAGTGGATGAGGGTGGATTTGGTTGTTATGTTGTTGGGTAATAGCTTCATAAAACCAAATGAAAAATAGTTATTCCTGATATGATTTTTATTTGGGTATACTTTAGGTTATTAAGTATTAATACTTAATTTTCGTTAAAACAATAATATTGACTTTACAACGTTTAATTTTCTTTAATTTTGTGAAGCAAGTGTGAGGAATACTTAGTAGCTACTCCAATCATCTATCCTGAACCATCCCATTATGAGAATCGATCTTATCATTTTGATTTCTCTTCTTTCATTTTTATTGGCTTTCGTATCTATTCCTGTAGTCATTAAAGTTTCCAGGGCCAAAAAAATATTTGACGTTCCAAGTCCTAGAAAAATTCATGCCGTGCCTATTCCTAGTTTGGGGGGTGTTGGTATTTTTATTGCTTTGATTTTTTCCTTGTCATGTCTTCTGCCATTCTCATCTGCTCCGTGGATTCAATATTTTATTGCAGCGGCCTTCATTATCTTCTTTCTAGGAGTTAAAGATGATATCATGCTTTTATCTCCTTTGAAAAAATTCATGGGACAAGTAGTTGCAGTATTCATTTTAATTTTTAAGGGTGGGTTTTTGATTAATTCGTTTCATGGATTTTTAGGCATCAATCAGCTACACCCAATACTTTCCATAGCTTTTTCTTTTTTGACTATGTTGGTCATTATTAATGCGTTTAATTTGATTGATGGAGTAGATGGATTAGCGGGGATGCTGGGTCTGATTTCTTCCATTACATTTGGGATATTTTTTATGTTGGAAAATGATTTGATTTTTGCATCACTGTCATTCTCATTAGCGTCAGCATTGGCTGCCTTTTTGATCTTCAATTTTGCACCTGCTAAAATTTTCATGGGTGATACTGGTTCATTGTTGTTGGGACTTGTAAGTGCAATTCTTGTGGTTCAGTTTATTAAGATAGAAGATTCAACTGCTTCTCAACTCCATTTGACTGCATCACCAGCCTTGGGATTTGCAATCTTATTTGTTCCATTAATGGATACGTTCAGGGTTTCATTATTGCGTATTTATCATGGTAACTCTCCTTTTGAATCTGACAAAAATCACATACATCATATTCTCCTTAGAAGAGGCTATAGTCATATGAAAATTTCAATTGTACTTTCCTTGTTCACGATAGCTTGTGTACTTTTGACTTTACTTGCCCAACCGCTTGGAATCAACTTGATTTTTTTATGTATGTTTTTGACGCTGCCAGTTATGATGTTCCTTCTCAAGGAGAGAAAGCAGGCTGTTTCTAGTGGTGAATACAAGTTTATGGCTGCAGATTTGAAATCTTTAACTTCATCTAAAATAGTTACCTCAGAAGGCAAGATTGTGGAGCGCACCTCCAAATTGTGATCTCAGGTAAATTTTTTCTACCCCTTTTCTTTTGATTTATTAGCTTTGCTTAGCAAAGAACTCAATTATGTCAGAAGAATTAGCATTATCCATTAGTATAGCTTCAGAGTCTATGACCAAAGCCATTTCACATCTTGAAGCTGAGCTTGTGAAACTTAGGGCTGGTCGTGCCAATCCGCAAATGTTTGATGGTCTTGTGGTCGATTATTATGGCTCACCAACTGCCATTGCACAGGTAGCCAATATTTCTGTGGCGGATGCCCGGACCTTAACAATACAGCCTTGGGAGAAGAACATGCTGCAACCAATTGAGCGATCAATAATTGCTGCTAACATCGGTGTTACTCCACAAAATGATGGTAGCATCATCCGTATCTTCCTTCCACCTTTGACAGAAGAGCGAAGAAAAGAGATTGTTAAGCGTGTTCAAGGGGAAGGAGAGCAATCAAAGGTAGCCATCAGAAATATTCGTAGGGATGCTATTGAAGGTATAAAAAAGATGCAGAAAAATGGATTGAGCGAGGATACTGCTACTGATGCAGAAGCCGAAGTCCAAGACATAACAAACAAATTCATAGCATTGGTGGATAAGCATCTTGCATCTAAGGAAAAGGAAATTATGAGCGTTTAAGCCAGAAATCGAAGTATTTGCTTGAAATACAGGTTGTTTTTCCTTTTTTATCTATACTCCCATGAGTTCTTGATAAGTAAGCGCTTTTGTCAATAATTATCTGCTTACTACTCCTCAGTTTTTCCATTGATTCCATATATTTGTCGCCTTACACTACAATAATCGATTACACGTGAATACGGCTTCTTATCAAATAAAATTGCCTCAATTCGAAGGTCCTTTTGATCTTCTTCTTTTCTTTATAGAAAGGGATGAGCTTGATATATATAATATTCCTATTAAGAATATTATTGATGATTTTCTTCATTTCATTCGATTATCAGAAGAGGATAATATTGAATTGAGCAGTGAATTCATTTTATTTATTTCCACGCTTATGCGGATTAAAGCAAAAATGTTGCTTCCGAGAAAAGAGTTGGATGAGCAGGGGAATGAGATTGATCCTAGAAAAGAATTGATAGATAAAATTCTGGAGTACAAGAAGTTTAAGGAAGCTTCAAAATTGTTAGCTGACCTAGAGCAACAGCGTATGTTCATGGTTAAGCGTGGCAATTTGAATAATGATCTTCAAGTGGTGGGTGAAGAAGCATCGGAGGGAACAGAGATCCAGTCTGTATCCTTATTCAAACTCATGAAGGTGTTTGAAAAAGTTATGCAGCGTCTGCACGACCGTCAAAATAAACCACAACACGTTGTATATCGCTATAACTACACCATGGAAGAGAGTAGGGAGTATGTGTTAAAAATGAGTAGTGAAGAAAAAACGATGTCTTTTGAAAAATTATTTGACGTTTGCCAAGACAGACTTCATGCAATCTTTTTCTTTCTAACTGTACTTGAGCTTATTCAGCAAAGTTATCTTGCCATCATCATCGGTGAAGGAAGGAATAATTTTATCATAGAGTTTAATGAAAATAGGCCTGAAGATTTGCCTATGGAAATCATTGCGTAACCTGCACACTCTCCTTCATCATTTCGCGAATAGTTTCTGCAATGGCATCTGCATCATAATGACACTCATGGTGTAATTGTTTTTGAGAGCCATGTTCCACAATTCTATCTGGTATTCCAAGCATTTTTACTTCTGCTTGATATCCATGTTCAGCCATGAATTCAAGTATGGCTGAACCAATACCGCCAACTATCGTTCCATCTTCAACAGTAATGATTTTTTTATACGACTTGAATACTTCGTGGAGTAATTCATGATCTAGGGGTTTTGCAAATCGCATATCATAGTGGCCAGGATTTATACCTTCTGTTCTAAGGTTTCGTATCGCTGCGGCAGCAAAGTTACCTGGATGCCCAAAAGTTAAAATTGCAATATCCTTGCCTTCCTTTAGTTTTCTACCTTTTCCTATTTCAATCTCCTGCATTTCTGTCTTCCACTCTGGCATCATTCCTTCACCCCTTGGATAGCGTATCACGAATGGTTGTTTGATTGTATCTAGCTGAGCTGTATACATGAGGTTTCTTAACTCACCTTCATTCATTGGTGAACTCACGATCATGTTTGGAATGCATCGCATAAATGCAATATCATATACTCCATGATGTGTAGGCCCATCATCACCCACAAGTCCAGCTCGATCAAGACAGAAAACGACTGGAAGGCTTTGTATGGCTACGTCATGTACAACTTGATCATAGGCTCGTTGCATGAATGAAGAATAAATATTGCAGAATACTTTAAGTCCTTGGGTAGCCATTCCAGCGCTAAGTGTCACAGCATGTTGTTCACAGATGCCTACATCCAATGCTCTTTTGGGCATCACTTCCATCATATATTTGAGTGATGATCCAGAAGGCATCGCAGGTGTTATGCCAAAAATCTTATCATTTTTTTCTGCTAGTTCTATGATGGTTTTGCCAAATACATCTTGGTATTTGGGTGGTTGCGGAACATCAAATGTTTTTTTATAAATCTCTCCTGTTACTTTATCAAAAAGCCCAGGAGCATGCCAAGTTGTTTGATCTTTTTCTGCAAGTGCATATCCTTTTCCTTTTGTGGTGATGATATGCAATAATTTCGGTCCTGGTATATCACGTAAATCCTTGAGTGTATCAACTAGTTTGGTGATATTATGTCCGTCAATTGGTCCGAAATAGCGAATCTTCATCGATTCAAATAGATTGCTACGCTTGTTAATGAATCCTTTTATGCTATGCTCTAACTTGCTCGCAACTTTTCGTGTGAAATTGCCACCTCTAGGAAGTTTTCCTAAGCTTTTCCATATTTCATCTTTCAATTTGTTGTATGTATGAGAAGTTGAAATATCGGTAAGGTATTCTCTGAGGGCACCTACGTTTGGATCTATGCTCATGCAATTATCGTTCAGGATAACCAACATATCTGAATCGGTAACTCCTGCATGGTTCATAGCTTCAAACGCCATGCCAGCAGTCATAGATCCGTCGCCAATAATCGCAACCGATTTTTTGTCGAGCTCTCCTTTGTATTGAGCGGCAATTGACATTCCTAAAGCAGCAGATATAGAAGTGGATGAGTGACCTACACCAAAAGTGTCATATTCGCTTTCACTCCGTTTAGGGAAGCCACTTAAGCCACCATATTTTCTATTGGTGTGGAAATTATCCCTTCTTCCTGTAAGTATTTTATGGCCATAAGCTTGATGTCCTACGTCCCATACCAGTTGGTCGTAGGGCGTGTTGTAAATATAATGAAGGGCAACACTAAGTTCAACAACGCCTAAGCTGGCGGCAAAATGTCCACCATGTACACTGACTACGTCAATGATGTATTGGCGAAGCTCGTCGCATACTTTATATAGGTCGTCTTTCCCAAGTTTTTTTAAGTCATCTGGGGAATTTATGTGTTTTAGTAATGCTCCTGGTTCGATTTTCATCCGGCGGGTTTCAGGTTTGACTTCAGTTTATTGCTATAAAAACAACTCTTTGCCAATTTTGTTTATTTTGAACAGTTTTCGTTACTAAAGATAAATAAAATTACGTCGAGGTATCAAAGAAAACTCGGCTTAGTGAGAATGTTTACAAATATGAAATCGCATAAATTAATTAATGCTTTCAGACGATTTCTAAGCTAGTTCGTCTAATTAGTTGTATTTTTTTTCTTGGCATACCAATAGAATTACTGATTTACCTTTGATAAAGTAACCTTGACTTTTTTTCGAGCATTATTTAGCTTTGATTTTATATGATGAGTAGCCTTAAAAAAATACCACAATATTGGCTTTTTCAGTGCCTAGGATGGGGCTCTTTTGTAGCCATCAACACTTTTTTTGCCGCTACGTTTAATCAAATAGATGGGGTTTATGCTGGCCGGCTTTTACTTTTCATAACGATAGGATTTTTATTATCGAATTTGATGAGGGCTTTGATAAAAAACATCAAATTGCTGAAGCGGGATCTTAAGTATCAAATCTTTGGATTCTTGCTCATCTCGCTTTTTTTTGCCTTTGTAGCTGGCATAATTGAAACTTATTTAACTCCAGTCTTTAACTTGGGTTATAAAGAGGAGACTAAATTAGATAAAGCCCAACTGATCATTGCAAATTCATTTACTGCTTTTATATTTCTATTCATCTGGAACTGCTTATACTTCATATATCATTATGTTGCTGAATCTCGACGTCAGCAGCTGGATACACTTAAGTTAGAAACATTGGTAAAATCATTGGAATTAAAAACAATCAAGTCTCATATTAATCCTCACTTTATCTTTAATGCACTCAATAGTATTCGAGCATTAATTGATGAAGATCCTGCACGATCTCGACAAGCCATAACAGCATTGAGTAATATTCTTCGGAGTAGTATGGTTTCTGACCAAGTTGAAACCATAGCATTCGAAAAGGAAATTAGTATAGTACAAGATTATTTAGCACTCGAACAAATACGATTTGAAGATAGGCTTATTGTTATATACGACATTGCTGAAGACAGCGCCCAAATAGCTGTTCCGCCTATGATGTTGCAGATGTTGGTAGAGAATGCTATTAAACATGGTATTAGTAAATCGGTTAAAGGTGGGGAGGTTAAAATTATATCTCAAAAAACAAATGAGGAATTTCATCTTATCGTTCAAAACACAGGTCATTTCCAAACGAGATTAAATGAAGAAGGATTCGGGCTTCAGAGTACAGAGGATCGATTAAATCTCATTTTTGGAGGTGCAGCTAGTTTTACTATTATTGAAAAAGAGGATTCAATTGTGGAGGCTCGGGTCATTATTCCACTGACATAAAACACTTGAAATGAAAAGAACTGCACTTATTATTGATGATGAACGTCTTGCACGGAATGAGTTAAAAAGGCTCTTGCAAGAATATCAGGAAATAGAAATAATCGGCGAGGCAGCGAATGCGGATGAAGCGCATAAACTTATTTTAGAGTTAAGTCCCGATTTGATTTTTCTAGACATTCAAATGCCTGCAAAAACCGGATTCGATTTACTAGCCGAATTGGATAGATTGCCTTTTGTGATATTTACAACTGCCCATGATGAATTTGCATTAAAGGCCTTTGAAGTAAATGCATTGGATTATTTATTGAAACCTATCGACCCCCAGCGTCTTTCTGATGCAGTACAGAAATTAATGATTACTGATGAGCGTGAAGTACTTGCTACAGAAGATAAAGTTGAAGGAAGGTCATTTTTGAGTGAGTCTGATCAGGTATTTGTAAAGGATGGAGAGAAGTGCTGGTTTGTAAAACTTTCGGATATCAGATTGTTTGAATCTGTTGGAAATTATGCCAGGGTATTTTTTGGACCTAATAAACCATTGATATTAAAATCCTTAAACTCATTAGAGGAAAGGCTTGATCAGCGTACATTTTTCAGAGCAAATCGTAAGCATATCGTCAATCTCAGGATGATTGAAAAAGTGGAACCCTTTTTTAATGGAGGTCTCCTTTTGGAGATAAAGGGGGGTGAAAAAATTGAAGTGTCAAGGCGTCAAGCTGTTCGATTCAAGGAAATGATGAGCTTATAGTCCTTAATAACTTATCCCTCTCAGAGTAGAATATTGTCCTATTTTTGTAAAAAGGGACTATTTTGATTGTTATAGATAATATTTTAGTTAGCGATGAAATTGTGGAAGCTCAATTCGTTTGCAATTTGAGTAAATGCAAAGGGGGATGTTGCGAGGATGGTGACGCTGGCGCACCTCTTTCTGATAAAGAACTAGATGAAGTAAAATCAGGTTATGAGGTTGTCAAAAGCATGATGACAAAAGAGGGGGTGTCTGAAGTAGAAAAAAATGGGCTTTATCGATATGATAGAGAGTTTGGTTGGGTAACACCCACTGTGGATGATAAGATTTGTGCATACGGAAAGCGTGATCAGCTTGGTATTATTAAGTGTGTTTTTGAAGAGGCATATAACAATGGTCAAATTCCTTGGAAGAAGCCTATTTCATGCCATCTTTATCCAATCAAAAAAAGCAAGAGTCGTTACTCCAATAATGTATTGCTGAATTATGAACCTCGCGAAGATATGTGTAGCCCTGCCTGTTCATTAGGAAAAGAACTCAAGGTTCCTGTTTATAAATTTCTTAAAGAGCCAATCACTAGAGAATTTGGCGAACAGTTTTATCAAGTTTTAGATGAAATTGCATCTGATTTTTATTCAGCAGATAAAACCACTAATAAAAAATAAATATTTTTATTGATGTCTAATGTATCCTCCATATTTAAGGAAAAGAGTTCAGAGAAAGCTTCAGACTTAAGTCATCGGGCTACTATCAACTATAACATTGGGAAATACGATGCTGTGGTACCCATGGGGAAAAGTCAATTTGAGGATATTGATTTTGTTAGAGAGAAAGCAAAGAATATTAAGTGGAAAGCGCTCGAAACATTGGATGTACAGTTAGAAAAATTTGAAGTTAATATTTTAAAAAGAGGTGCTAAAGTAATCTGGGCGGAAAATGCGCAGCAAGCATGTGAAGCAGTATTAAAGATTTGCCAGGAGAAGAATTGCAACGCCATTGTTAAGAGTAAAAGTATGGTGACCGAAGAAATTCATCTCAATGATTTTCTTGAGCATCATCATATTGAGAGTGTGGAGACAGATTTAGGAGAATATATACAGCAATTGGATGGCGAACCTCCATATCATATAGTTACCCCTGCAATGCATAAAAGTAAAGAGGATGTGGCAAGGGTTTTTAACGAACACTTGAATACACCTTTGGATCTTAGTCCTGAACAGCTCACATTAGTTGCTCGAGAAAAGATGAGGGACAAATATATGCAGGCAAAAGTTGGTATTACAGGTGCTAATTTTATAATTGCAGATACGGGCAGCATAGCTATCACAGAGAATGAAGGCAATGCTAGATTGAGTTCAGCCTGGCCTAAAACACATATTGTAATTACTGGCATTGAGAAGGTGATTCCATCATTAAATGACTTGGCTTTATTTTGGCCATTGCTTGCTACGTATGGCACAGGACAACAAATGACAGTATATAATTCTATCATAAGTGGGCCTCGTCAGGATTGTGAACAGGATGGTCCTGATGAAATGTATGTTATTCTGTTGGATAACGGGCGAACCCATGTTATGCAGGATCCTGTATCACGTGAGAGTTTATATTGTATTCGTTGCGGAGCTTGCTTGAATGCATGTCCTGTTTATAAGAACATTGGTGGACATAGTTATGGTACAACATATAGTGGACCCATTGGCAGTGTCATTACCCCAAACCTAAAAGGACTTGGTGATTGGAATCATTTAAGTAATGCTTCATCGTTGTGTGGGAATTGCACTGAAGTCTGTGCCGTAAAAATTAATCTTCATGAATTGCTTCTACACAATAGACGTGAAGCAGTCAGATCAGGCGAAGGGAATATGTTTGAAAAAATTGCTTGGACAATTTGGCAACAAGGGATGCTTCATCGCAGTATGATGAATCTCGGGAACAGCAAAATAAAAAATTGGATGGTAAATAAAGCATTCAAGGGTTGGGCATCACAAAGGGCCGAATTGAATTTTCCAGAAAAAACGTTTAATCAGCTTTGGAAAGAGCGAGAAACAAAGAAATAGGTTTCACGTAAAACGCTAGGACTTCAATCTAGTGTATTTATATTTTCAGCAGATGCATTTCGCTTAAAGCCTAAGTTTACAAGGTAAACTCCTAAAAGGGTAATAGCAGTACCTGTCATTACAAAAAAAGTTAGTTTTTCATTTTGAATCAGGTTTCCAATTATAATGGCTACAATTGGATTAACATAAGCATGAATTGAAACTTGTGCTGAAGGAAGTCTTTTTAATGCATACACAAATGCTGTAAAGGCCACAATTGAGCCTATAATAACTAAATAAAATATGGAATACCAACCTTGATGTGGTATTGAAAATATATCAATATGTTTCTCAGTTAGGAAAGAGAGAATCGTCAGCATGATTCCGCTAAAAAACATCTGCCAGCCGATAGATATATAAGGGTTCATGTTTTTAGCGTGTCTTCCAGTTGAGAATGTTCCAATGGCCCAAGTAATGCTCGCTATTAATCCATAAAAAATACCCAATGCGAATTTACCATCAAACATCTCAATCATGTAGTCATTGAAAACAAGTATGATGCCACCAAATCCAAGTATAATTCCAATAATGATGGTGGCATTAAACTTAACGCCTCGAATGGCTACAAGGCTAAATAGAACCATCCAAATTGGGGTCATGGCACCAATAACAGCGCCAAGTCCACTAGGAATATACACCACAGAAAGTACACTGCTCCCGCTACTGATAACGAACATGATAATAGACATCCAGAAAATTCGAATGAATTGAGTGCGAGTAGGGAGTGGAAATTTTTTAATGAAAAAGAGTGATACATATAGTCCGCCACCAATAAGATGTCTAAGTCCAGCAAGTTCAAGAGCTGGAACATATTTAACACCCATGCTAGAAGCTAACCAAGTAGTGCCCCAGAGTATACATACAATGAATACAGCAAACAGGGCTTTTCCTCTGTCTGCACCCATCATGGAATGATCAGCTGTGCTGTTTGTAGTGGGTTGACTTTTATCTTCTATGTTCATTCGTATTGGTTTGTCCTTAAAGGGTTAATGCCTAAAATGGCGCATCCCAGTAATGACCATTGCCAAGTTATTTTGTTGACAAAATTCAATAGAATCTTTATCTCGAATTGAACCACCTGGTTGAATAAATGCGCTCATGCCTTCTGCATGACCCATTTGTACACAATCATTAAAAGGGAAAAACGCATCACTTGCCATCACAGATCCATTGAGATTGAAATTAAATTGCCTTGCTTTTTCAATGGCATGCCTTAATGAGTCGATTCTTGATGTTTGGCCACATCCTTTTCCAATCAATTGCTTGTCTTTTACTAATGCTATGGCATTTGACTTAAGGTGCTTACATACCTTATTGGCAAAAAGAAGATCGTTTTTTTCTTGATCTGATGCTACTCTTCCTCCAGCTTCCTCCCATTTATCAACATTTCCTTCATCAGTATCTTGAACTAGTACTCCATTAAGTAATGATTTGAATTGTCTATGTGTAGTAGAGGTGCTTTTTTGTTCAAGTAAGATTCTATTTTTTTTAGACTTAAGTACTTCAAGTGCATCTACGTTAAATGCTGGTGCAAGTAATACTTCAAAAAATATCTCATTGATTTGTTCTGCAGTTTCTTTGTCGATTGCCTGATTGCATACAAGGACACCGCCAAAAGCACTTTCTGGATCACCCGCTAATGCATCCTTCCATGCTTTTGAAACAGTTTCTCGAGTAGAGATTCCACATACATTGGTATGCTTAATGATTGCAAAAGTTGCATCGATTTCACCGCTAAATTCATGGATAAGTTGTACTGCTGCGTCAACATCAACTAGATTGTTATATGATAGCTCTTTTCCATTTACTTGATTAAAGAGTTCGTTTAGTTTTCCGTAGAAAACTCCTTTTTGGTGTGGGTTTTCTCCATAGCGCATAGGTTGCATAGTGCCTTCTCCGTAAATGAATTCACTTGCATAACCCGGATTGAAATAAGTTGAAATGGCAATATCATAATGGGCAACTATTTCGAATGCTTTAGCTGCAAATGATTTACGTTGTTCTAAAGTTGTTGTACCATCTTGTGCTTCCAATAATGCTATGATGGGTTGGTAATCTGCTTTTGAAGCAACTACCACTAAGTCGCTGAAGTTTTTAGCTGCAGCACGAATCATAGAGGGACCCCCAATATCAATTTTTTCAATAATTTTTTTCTCTTCATTCGTTTGGGCAAGTGTTTCTTCAAATGGATATAGATCAACCACCACTAGATCAATTTCAGGGATTTCATATTCCTTCATTTCGATTAGATCTTGTTCTACAGCTCTTCTCGCCAAAATTCCTCCAAAAACTTTGGGATGCAGTGTCTTAACCCTTCCTCCTAAAATTGATGGATAATCGGTGACTGATTCAACAGGAATACATTCGATGCCTAATTTTTCTATAAACTCTTGGGTGCCACCGGTTGAGTATATTACAACTTGTTGTTCACTTAATAAACGAACAAGGGGTTCAAGACCATCTTTGTAAAAAACCGAAATCAGCGCTGCTTTAATCTTTTTTTGCATGTTTATTGTTTTTGGCTAGAATAGAGGGTCGGTTTAATTCTCAAAAATATAAGGCCCCTTTTCAGCTAGGGAATTAAAGCGCAAAAGTAGTTTATCTGCTTCTTTTTCCCATTGTCGAATTTTCCACACTTTGTTAGAATGATCAATGATGAGTATATCGTTTTCATTAAATAGTTGAGTAAGGTTATTTACGTGAAGCGTAGGATTTCCTGAAAGAATGGCGATTGGAATTGGGGGAGTTTTAGATGGACCAATTAAATAGTTAGGCTGAAGTCTAATTACAAAAGGATAGTGCGGAAATTTTTTCACTCCGAATTTCTTAATCCAATATGCATATCCGATTTGCTCTTTGATTTCATCAAACTGAACCTTGTTTTGAAGTAATGAATCATCTCCCAAAATCAGCGCTTCCTTGCCATGTTGAACAATGATGCAGGAGTGGCTTCGTATGTCTAAAACTATGATTCTGTTTTTTTGATGATGGATAACTATTTCAACAAGATGTGTTGTTGAAAGTAGGAATAATAGCCAGCAAAACCACCTCAAATTGTTGGCATTGTATTTTTTGCATAACAGATATGCTGCAAAAAGTAAACAGTAAATTAAAAGCAAAGACGATGCTCCGATATAAATGTGTTTTATCATTCCGAATGGTATTTTCTCCATGCGGTGTATATAGTCATTGAGGAAATTAATCAAGCTGTTTACAATTTTGGCAATTAGATTAACGGATATTCCAACTTGCCCAAAAACACATAATGCTATTTCTGTAAGTAGGATTATACTTGATAGCGGAATAGCCACTAGGTTAGTGAATAGAAACAAGATCGGAAATTGATGGAAATAAAAAACACTAATCGGTGTTGTTAAGATTTGTGCTGCTAGCGTAATGGAAATCATTTCCCACCCTTTTTTTAAAATATCATTCTTTACATATACTAATTTTTTAATCAAGGGGTCAAATATTAGTATCGAAAGAACAGCTGCATAGCTGAGTTGAAAGCCTAGGTCGTATACTATACAAGGGTTGTCTATAAATAATATAAATGCGGATGCTAATAATGTATTTAAGCCATTGCTCGATTTTTTTAAAAAATTTGAAATTAGAATAATGGTAAGCATAATTGCACTTCGTATCACTGATGCTGATCCTCCTGTAAGCAAAGAGAATAACCATAATATTGGAATAGTAATGAGAATACCTGAAATGGATGTTCTTTTCTTGCCAATTACAATTTTGGTGAAAAAATTGATGATTAAAAAGATTAAACCAAGGTGCATTCCTGAAATGGCAATAATATGAACAACACCGGTGTTAATATAAGATGACAATAGCTCTCTGTCAAGGTCATCACGAAAGCCAATAAGCATGGCTTCGGCAAGTCCAATTGTTTTATCGTTGTTAAGAGAATTTTTTAGGAGGGTTGTGATTTTTGCTCGACTCTTTTCTATGAATGTTTTTAACCTATTTTTCTTGTGATTTAGTAATCCGTACTCTAGTGTGTCGTTTATGTTGATTGTATAGAAAATGCCTTTTAAGGAAGATTGCCTGGCGAAATTGTATGCACCAGGATTGTTTTTTTCTACTATTTTATTTACTTTATTATTCGTAATCAACAAATCTCCCTGCTCAATATTTTTGCAGTTTGTCTTGTTAGTATATAAATACCCTTTATATAAAAATCGAAGATGTCTTTTCTCTATACTATATATATTTACTTCATAACGGCTATTCGTTTTCGAGTGCTTCGCTTCTTCATTGATAAGTAGTAGATGGTATTGATGGTTATCAATTGTGTGATTTCTATTTTTGGGAGATCTTAACTGATTACATATTCCTCCAAAGGAGCATAAAAGCAGTATTATTGCGACTCCTTTGATATAGCCTATCCTCCAAGATATAGCAGGGGTAAAAAAATTGAATACCGCTAAAATTAGAATGCTCGAGCAT
>CANGBH010000048.1 GCA_947451935.1 Chitinophagaceae bacterium | reverse complement strand
TACTTGGTAAAGACGTAGCATTCAAATTATTCGGATCTCGTTATGACCGTGCTTTAGAGCAAGTCATTCGAGTTGGAGCGAATAAATATCGAGTGATAGGTATAACCAAGGAAAAAGGGTCAAGTTCATTTTTGCAAGCGGATAATGTAGTGTTCTCAACCTACACAAATATTCGACATACGTTTGCAAATAAAAATCAATCATTCTCATTAGCCATCATGGTTTCTGATGTCAATAGCTTACCAGTAGCTATTGGAGAGGCGGAAGGTATATTTCGTATTGTGAGGGGACTTGCTGTAACAGAAGAGAATAATTTTTATGTTGATAAGAGTGATAGCCTTGCAGAAACATTTATAAAACTATTAGGTACCATTTCTGCTGCTGCCGGGGCAATTGGATTTATCACACTCATTGGTGCTGCAATAGGACTAATGAATATCATGCTCGTAGCAGTAACTGAACGAACAAAAGAAGTTGGTTTAATTAAAGCACTCGGTGGTCGTAAAGGAGCAATTCGCGCTCAATTTTTATTCGAGTCTACTCTGATCAGTCTGATAGGAGCACTTATTGGAATCATCCTTGGTGTTATTATTGGAAATGTTGTAGGGAGTCTAATGGACACCCCATTTTTTATTCCATGGGGAATCATTTCCATTGGTATAATCATATGCTCAATTGTAGGCTTGGCAGCAGGTCTTTATCCCGCGATGAAAGCCGCCAAACTCGATCCTATTGTTGCGTTGAGGTATGAATAGATATTAGACGTTAGAAGTGAGATGTTAGACATGAGTAGAATACTTTAAGTAATTTCCGCCCTCATCTAACCTCTAACATCTCATAACTCACACCTCGCGCTTCGCGCCTACTTTGGATCCAACGCTCTCTTAATTCTCTCCGACAAATCCTGTAAATGATATTTACTCATATTGTCTGGCATTACACTGGCAGCTATATTGATTTCGTTTCTTAGGCTAATTAAATGTGCACGAACAACAGAGCTGATATCTGTTTTTTTCGGATCAGGGCCCATGCTCATTCCACCACCCATGCTGATTGTAAGGCTAGAACCTGAGTTGTTCAACAAAGCCGTCATTCTCTCTACGTAGCTTTTTTGTAAATTTCTACGATATCCGTCGATATTCTTTCTAGTAGATAGTTCACTCCATATTCCTTTCTTCAAGTCTATAAACAACTCATCAATTGTATATGCCTGGTCAAATCTATTTGCTGCAGTAGACATTCTTGTCAGTCTAGTGGTAGATAGAATGGACCCTAAGTAGCTATCTTGAATAGCTCCAAGTTGATCAGCTCCAGGGCTACTGATTTTATCAAGAATTTTACGATCTATAAGCCAAGATGGTGTTTCAAATAACTGCTTGTTTAAAAATGATACAGCCTCTTTTTGTATTCCCTTTGGTGTTATCTCAAAAACGTTTCCTGATTGCTCAATGCTTTTTGGTGTTTCATAATACCCACCAATGTTTCGTGTAACATGCCCAAGGTATCGACTAAATTGGCCTACTGCTTGACCATACATCTGACCTAGGTTCTCAAATTGATCTGCTTCTTCACTTGTCCATTCTGGAAGCTTTGCTAGGATGCGTTTTAAGTTCTTAATACCATATTCACTGGCTTTCATAGCGTTATCACCCAAGTCTTCGCTCTGGGTTCTGGGATCAGCCATATTTCCATATTCATATGTGCCAAACCAAATTCTTGGATTGGAAGCAATGCGATCATTATAAAGTTTGTTGCGTTGTTTTTTATCGGCGTCTTGATTATCTGCACCATATCCATATCCCCATTCTATGGCCCAATTGTCGTATTCTCCAATGCGAGGGAATAAGCCTGATTTGCCAATACTGTCTTCTGGTTGTGCAACATAATTAAATCGTGCATAGTCCATGATGGAAGCAGTGTGCCCATTTGCCTCAACCCATTTCTTGTCGCGTAATTTTTCTACAGGCGTTTTACTACTTGATCCCATGTTATGACGAAGTCCAAGTGTATGCCCTACTTCATGTGATGAAACAAATCGAATAAGGCTTCCCATTAGTTCATCATTGAATTTCATTTTTCGAGCATCGGCATCAACTGCAGCGGTTTGTACAAAAAACCAATCGTGCACTAAGCTCATCACATTATGATACCAACCAATATGGCTCTCAATGATTTCACCGCTTCGTGGGTCATGTACATTTGGGCCATATGCATTGGCTATGTCTGATGCGAAGTACCGTAATACTGAAAACCGAGCATCTTCTAAGCTCATGGTGCTGTCATTTTCTGGCCATTCTTTACCCATAATGGCATTTTTAAATCCAGCTTTTTCGAAAGCAGATTGCCAATCGTTGATTCCTTTAATTAGGTAGGGTCTCCATTTTTTAGGCGTTGCAGGATCTATATAATATATGATTGGTTTTTCTGGTTCAACCAATTCGCCTTTTTTCCATTTTTCAACATCTTCTTTTTTGGGTTGAAGATTCCAGCGAACGATAAAATTTTCAGTTTCTACTTTTTGTTGATCATCAGTGTAAACAGAATAATCATCCGCAAAAAATCCAACCCTTGGATCATTTACTCGTTTTGCCATGGGCTGCACTGGAAGTATAATGAATGAAGTATTGGTTTCAAGTGTAATAGCGCCTGCTGCATTGGCTGCGGGCAAGCTGGGCATAGGGAAAGGTGTAGGCATTCCACCACCTGAAGAGGCAGAGAATGTTTTTACGGTTCTTACTTCCGTATTGATTGGAAAAGTATTGATGCTTTCAATGTATGAACGGTCGTTCATGATACCGTTTAAATTGAATCTTTTCTTAGCAAAAGAACTTAATGATACTGGTTGGTTATCTCCTTTAAAGAAATCAGTGACGTCAATAACAGCGCCTGAAGAATCTTTACCTAGCGATTTCAAGTCAAATGAAGCTGCAATAGGGTCTAGGTTTGAATTGCTTACTGCTTTGTAAATCGGTTGAGTAGAATCGGCAACACTAATGACCGTTACAACGCGAAGAAATATTTTATTTTCTGGGCCTTTTTCAAATTTTACAACCTGTTGATTAGCTAATTCACCACCATACACACCGCCACCTCCTGCAACCTTTGAATAGCGTGTAATGGCCATGATCTCTCTACCAAAAATAGAGTCAGGTAATTCAAAAAAATATTTTTCGTCAACCTTATGAATGGTAAATAGCCCTAGAGTGGTTTTGGCCTTGGTGGTTATCACTTCAGCATATGGTTTCGGTCCATTTTTTGAACTTGCTGATGGAGGTGCTACTGGAAGTGCAGCAGAAGCGGGGCCGGAAGCTGCAGGGACATTCTTTTTCTTCTGGGCTTCTGCGTGCATTTGGAGCGCAAAAAGAAAGAAAAAGAGGGCGATTGATCTTAGATTGACAATTGATTTCATTATACTGATTTTAGAGGATTGAATATAAAACTTGTTTTGCTAATCT
The DNA here is from genome assembly GCA_947451935.1 of Chitinophagaceae bacterium. Lineage (GTDB taxonomy): Bacteria > Bacteroidota > Bacteroidia > Chitinophagales > Chitinophagaceae > Pollutibacter. The sequence goes on along the minus strand of CANGBH010000048.1, from coordinate 10,468 downwards.
TTATAAAATAATGTTCAATGGTTTTGAGGTTATTTTACTGTTAATTGTGGATAGTTTTTAGAATATTTCTATTTTTTTCTTAGACACAGTTCGTTTTTTCAGCAATTTTATTATCTTTCCAACTCGCGTTAAAATTTTCTTGAGAGAGTTTGTCTTTTAATAGAATATTTTAGTAGAATTGTAAATCATTTACCAAAAACGAAATCTTAAATTTAAAAACGAAAGTCATGGCTGAAACAAAACCAAATGCAGCTGCTAAGTCAACAACAGTTCAATCTAAAGGCAGTGGTAACGCAATTTCTTATTTAGCTCCAATTATTTGTTTGGTTGCTGGATATTGTATCTGGAGATTTATTTTGGGCAACCCTGATAGTTTTACCAAGCCAGATTTGGATGGTGGTTTCTGGCCATCACACAAAGGTCCAAAAGGTGCTTGGAATCGTGCTTATGAAGGTGGCATCATTGTTCCATTATTGATTGGATGTTTTTTAATGGTAATTACGTTCTCTATCGAACGTTTCCTTACTATTAGAAGAGCAATGGGTGCAGGATCAATTGCAGAATTTGTACGTAAAGTGCAATTTCATCTTGCTAACAAAAATGTAGACGCAGCAATATCAGAATGTGATAAGCAAAAAGGAAGCGTTGGAAATGTAATGAAAGCTGGTCTTAAAAAATACAAAGAAATGATCGCTGAAGGTGAATTGAATACTGAACAAAAAGTATTGGCAATTCAAAAAGAAGTTGAAGAAGCTACAGCGCTTGAACTTCCAATGCTTCAAAAGAATCTTGTATTCCTTTCTACACTTACTTCACTAGGTACACTTGTGGCCCTACTCGGAACAGTATTGGGTATGATCAAATCATTCTCTTCACTTGGTGAAGAAGGTGGTTCTGGTGCAGCTGCTGAACTTGCGGTTGGTATATCTGAAGCATTGTATAATACCGCTTTAGGTATTGGTACATCTTCAGTAGCCCTTCTGATGTACAATGTGTTCACTACAAGGATTGATTCAATTACATATGGTATTGATGAATCTGGCTTTACGCTTACGCAAAGCTTCGCATCTCAATACAAATAATCTAACCTGAATTCCAATTGGAAAGTCAGGGTAACTGAATCTAAATTCTAAAAAAGTAAACATGCCAAGTGTCAAAATAAAAAAGCACGCCCCTCAAAACGACATGACGCCGTTTGTGGATGTGGCCTTTCTGATCTTGTCGTTTTTCATGCTTGCCACGAAATTCAAACCAGAGGAGCCCGTGGAGGTAACCACCCCTAACTCGGTATCTTCAACTGCATTGCCTGAAAAGGATGCGTTTATGGTTTCGATTGACAAGGATGGTCGGGCATTCGTTTCTGTAGACAACCCTGGATTTCGTCAGACTTTGATTCAAAATCTGAATAAATCTCGAAACCTCGGTCTATCTCCAACAGAGATGAAAGCATTTGTGAATGCACCTAGTGTTGGTGTACCATTTAACCAACTCAAGGCATTGCTTGCCATGGACCCTGAACAGGTTAAAAAGGTAAAGCAGCCAGGTATTCCATGTGCTGATTCAACAGGTGGTGAGCTCACGTTATGGATAACAGATGCACTGTTAGCCTATTCAGGACGTAAACTCAATTTGTTGATCAAAGCAGATAACGGGACTAAGTATCCAGCTTTCAAGAATATATTGAACGCCTTCAAAAAGAACGATCAAAATAAATTCTTGTTGGTTACCTCACCTGAAGATGCACCTCCTGGAACTGCATTGTATGAAACAAGGCAAAAGCAAATGAACGGCGGGAAATAAATCATATTGAAAACTTCAATAAATATTAATTTATGGCAAGCTTAGATACTGGAGATAGCGGCGGCGGGCACAAAAAAGGCCCAGGTGTTAAAAAAGCCAAAAAGCTCTCCACAACGGTGGACATGACACCCATGGTTGACCTCGGGTTCTTGCTTATAACTTTCTTCATCTTCACTACAACAATGGCACAGCCTACAGCAATGAACCTGTACATGCCTAAAGATGTAGATAAGCCAGAAGAGCAAAATAAAGTAAAAGAGTCTGGAGCGTTTACCATAATGTTAGGAAAACAAGATGTTGTTTACTACTATGAAGGACTTGATCCTACGCAGCTAAAAACGGCAACTTTCAAAACCATACGTGATGAAATAATCCGTAAAAAACAAAGTACTAATCCAGAGGATTTGGTAATGATTATCAAACCAACTGAAAATGCAACCTACAAAAATACGGTTGATATATTGGATGAAATGACCATAAATGCTATCAAACGATACGCAATGGTGGATATTTCATCTACTGAAAACCAGTTGATTCAGATAACTGAAGCCGCTGCTGGAATAAAGTAAACAAGTACGAAAAGTAAGAAAAAGAAACGCAAATAAAACGCATTACAAATGGATGCAAACAAAATACTAAGCACCGAATTAATCGACCTTGTTTTTGAAGGTCGAAATAAAGATTATGGCGCTTATGAGCTCCGTAAAGATTATAATAAGCGCCTAAGAAACGCATTAATTTTAACTGCTTCTATTGGACTACTTCTTGTCATAGCATCCTTTATCTCTTCATTAGATTTAGGGGGTAAAAAAGGCAAGATGGAAATCAAAGAGGTGCAGTTGGAGGAAATCAAGCAGGATCAACAAGAGCCGCCGCCGCCGCCACCACCTAAGCCACCTGAACCTCCGAAAGTTGAGATGGCCAAGTTTACTCCTCCTAAGGTTGTGAAAGATGAAGAGGTGAAGGAAGAGGAAAAGCCACCAGAAATAGAAAAACTTGAGGAAACCAAAATAGGAACCGTTAACCAAGAGGGTGCTAAAGACGAAGGTATAGTTGCTCCACCAGTTGAAGCAGGTGGTGTTGTTGAAGCTCCTAAAGAAGACGATTACGACAAGGTTTTCCAAAAAGTTGAAATTGATGCAGAATTCCCCGGAGGTAACGCAGGGTGGACTCGTTATGTAACAAGAGAAATCGAGCGCAATATTGATGAACTTCAAGATGATGGTCGTTCAGGAACTGTTGTAGTCTTATTTATTGTTGATAAAGAAGGTTCAGTGAGTGAAGTGCGTGCATTACCTTGTGGTGAAGCAGGTGTTGCAAACTGCCTTGGTTCTGGAACTAAATTGGCTGACATCGCTGTTTCAGCAATTAAGAAAGGTCCTAAATGGAAGCCTGCCGTTCAAAACGGTCGCCAGGTTAAGGCATATCGCCGTCAGCCTGTCACTTTCCAATTGGCTGAATAGAATAACTAGTCATCTGTTAAACGAATACAAGTCGTTCGCGTAAGCGAGCGACTTTTTTTTATCATAAACAAGCGAATTGAGCCTAATTTTGCACCATGATGAATCAGCAGCTTAGGTGGAGTGAAATTATTGTTGCCTTGGCCACACCCCCAGGTATTGGGGCCATCGGTGTAATCAGACTAAGTGGTCATGGATCCATATCATTGGTGAATGAATTATTCCCTTCTAAAAATTTAGAGGCTGCTGCTGGCAATACGTTACATGTAGGCCTTCTTCAACACAACAATCAGTTGATTGATGAAGTTGTTCTTTCTCTTTTCAAATCACCCAAATCATATACCGGAGAAGATGTGGTAGAAATTTCTTGCCATGGTTCCACCTTCATTCAACAACAAATCATTGAAGTATGCATCAATAATGGTGCTCGCTTGGCCACACCAGGTGAATTTACTTTACGAGCCTTCTTGAATGGGAAAATGGATTTGGTGCAAGCTGAAGCGGTAGCAGACCTAATTGCATCTGGTACGAAGGCTTCTCAAGAAACTGCCTTGAATCAAGTTAGGGGAGGCTTTTCTAGCGTATTGTCTGCGTTAAGAGAGGAGCTGATTAAATTTTCAGCCTTGATTGAATTAGAATTGGATTTTTCACAAGAAGATGTTGAGTTTGTAGATAGAAGCAGCTTAACTGCATTGCTATTGAAAATCGATAAAACAATTCATGCTTTGTTGGAATCTTTTCAGCTTGGTAATGTGATAAAAAATGGAGTGAGTGTTGCCATTATTGGTAAACCGAATGCGGGTAAGTCGACTTTATTAAATTCATTATTAAATGAAAATCGTGCTATTGTCAGTTCCATTGCGGGTACCACGAGAGACACGATTGAAGAGGTAATTAATATTGATGGTATACTCTATAGACTAATGGATACCGCAGGGATTCGTGAAGGAGGAGATGAAATTGAATCCATAGGTGTAGAACGAAGTAAAGAAAAGATGCAGTCTGCCGATATCGTTGTGTATTTGTTTGACGCATCAACTGAGTCGATTAATGAATTGGCTACCATAAAAACGGAATTGAATTCAATTGCGAAATCATGGATTATGGTTGGGAACAAAGTGGATGCTATTTCAAGTGAAGAATTGAATGCAGTTAATGCATCGATAGAAAATAGTTTATTTATCTCCGCTAAAAATAAACTTGGCTTAGACCAACTTAAGGATGAACTGAAGTTGAAAGTAATGAGTGGTGTGGTTCACTCCGAAAATACGATTGTTACAAATGCACGTCATGTTCAGGCCTTGCAAAAAGTGGCAAATAACTTAGCCGCAATACAAGCTGGCTTAACCAATAAAATACCGGGTGATTTATTGGCGATAGATATTAGACAGTGCCTATATCATCTTGGAGAGATCACTGGACAAATCACCAATGATGATCAACTTGATTTTATTTTTTCTAAGTTTTGTATCGGGAAGTAAAATTTCACAATATGAATCTTTCTTCTAAGGTTTATTCTTTCCTTAGAGCTCCTCTTATTTCGGATATGGCGTTGTATTGATTTAGTTGTTTGCTTTGTCCTTGAAGCAGAACAAATCATATATATGTTTGTTATAAATATGACCTCATTTGCCTTGTAAAAAAGAAGGTATAAATTTTGAGGTGCCATAAAGACTAAAATTGATTTTTGAAAGTGAAGAACGTTAAAAAAGAAAATCTACCATCAAAGATTTGCTTAGTCTGCAATAGGCCATTTACTTGGCGAAAAAAGTGGGAAAAAAACTGGGCAGAAGTAAAATTTTGCAGCGATAAATGTCGATCAAAAAAAACATATGAGTTTCGACCATCATAAAACATTACGCTTGATTTTGGGTGATCAACTGAATATAAACCATACATGGTTTAATACAGTTGATAAGTCTATTACGTATCTAATGATGGAAGTAAGAAGCGAAACAGATTATTCAAGACACCATATCCAAAAAGTCATTGCTTTTTTTGCGTCAATGCAGCAGTTCGCCCGTGAGCTGCAAGAGCAAGGGCATCAAGTCATTTATATGTTTTTGAATGATGAAACCAATTTTCATCGCTTTGATCAGAATTGTCTGTATTGGATTGAAAAAGATGATTTCACACGATTTGAATATCAATTGCCTGATGAATATAGAGTGGATGAACATTTAAAATCATTTGTCAGCACATTAACTATACCTAGTAAAGTATTTGATACTGAGCATTTCTATACTTCCCGAAAAGAATTAAGTGATTTGTTTCAGCCCCCTAAATCCATAGTGATGGAAAAATTCTATCGCTATATGCGTAAGAAACATAACGTCTTAATGGATGAAAACAATAAACCATTGAATGGGAAATGGAATTTTGACCAGGATAATCGAAAAAAAATACCCAAATCCCATAAGATAATTTCACCGCTTCTATTCTCTACTAATTTGAAACCTATCGAATCAGAGATTATAAAGTCAAATATAGTAACTATAGGTAGTGTAGATAGTGAACATTTCATTTGGCCTATTAGTAGAGCACAATCATTACAATTGCTTGATTTCTTTGCTAATCATTGTTTGCAATATTTTGGTTCTTTTCAAGATGCCATGGCACCAAATGAGTGGTCTATCTATCATTCCCGTTTATCTTATTCGCTGAATATAAAATTAATATCTCCAAAGGAAGTGATTGATAAAGTTGTGGAGGTGTATGACCAGCATCAAACTGAAATAGAATATCATCAGGTAGAGGGTTTTGTAAGACAAATAATTGGATGGCGAGAATACATGCGTGGTATTTATTGGCTCAATATGCCAAAATTTGCTAGTTTGAATTTTTTCAATCATACTACCAAATTGCCTTCTTGGTTTTGGACTGGAGAAACAAAAATGACATGCTTAAGCAGTGCAATTAATCAATCACTTGATTTTGCCTATGCTCATCATATTCAGCGATTAATGATAACAGGAAACTTTGCACTGTTGGCAGGAGTTCATCCTGATGATGTGGATGACTGGTATTTAGGAATATATATAGACGCTATTGAATGGGTAGAGATAACCAACACGAGGGGCATGAGCCAATTTGCCGATGGAGGTATTGTGGGTACTAAACCCTATGTTAGTTCAGCTTCGTACATAAATAAAATGAGCAGTTATTGTGAGAGTTGTTATTATAATGCTTCTTTGAAAACAGGAGATAAGGCATGCCCTTTTAATAGTTTGTATTGGAACTTTTTTGAAAAACAAGAAGAACGCCTATCCAATAATCCTCGTTTAGGAATGATGTATTCAGTATGGAAAAAAATGAATCCATCTGTCAAAAAGGAAATCTTAAATCAGGCCGAATATTATTTAAACCATATTAACGAGTTGTAAATGAAACGATCACTGGTTTGGTTTAAAACAGATTTAAGGCTGCATGACAACGAGGTACTTCTTGAGGCAATCTCGCATAGCGATGAGATTGTTCCAGTTTATTGTTTTGATGATAAGCATTTTGAGACGAATGCCTTTGGTTTCAAGAAAACCGGCAAGTTTAGAGCACAGTTTTTAATTGAGTCATTGATAGATTTAGACAAGAATCTACGTGCTCTTGGCTCTGGCCTAGTCATATTGAAGGGAAGACCTGAAGTTGAACTTATCAAGATTGCAACTCTTTTTACTGCAACAAAAGTGTTTGCAAAAAAGGAAGTAGCATATGAAGAATTAATCGCCCAGCATAAGGTTGAGCAGGAGCTCCTTAAAATAGATTGTTCACTTGAAACATTTTCTACTAGCACAATGTATAGCAAGATGGACTTGCCTTTTGAACTAGATACTATGCCTAATGTGTTCACCGATTTTAGAAAAATTGTCGAGGGTAAGTCTTTCATAAGGGATATATTTTTTCCACCAGGAAACATTCATTCTCCTGAAATACCCATTTACCCAATGCCACGTATCAGTGAGTTAGGACTAAAGGAATTTCAGCGGGATAGTAGAGCAGCGCTAGATTTTAGAGGAGGTGAAAAGGAAGGGAAAAAAAGAGTAAATGATTATCTTTTTAAAACACATTCAATTTCAACATACAAGAGGACTAGGAATGAGTTGATTGGTGAGAATTATTCAACTAAGTTTTCACCCTGGCTTGCCTTAGGTTGTTTATCTCCCCGATTCATCTATACTGAGGTTAAAAAGTATGAGATGGAAAATGGATCGAATGAATCTACCTATTGGGTAATCTTTGAATTGTTATGGAGGGATTTTTTTGCCTTTATGATGGAAAAACACCCAACGGCATATTTCAAACAAAACGGGATAAAAAACACTATTCCAACAGTCCGGAAACACAATGAAGAGCTTTTTGAAAGTTGGCAAATCGGCCAAACTAAACATGATTTTGTCAACGCTAATATGATGGAGCTCAACCTCACCGGATTCATGAGCAATAGGGGCCGACAAAATGTAGCTAGTTACTTATGTCATGATCTGAAATTGGATTGGCGTTACGGCGCTGCTTATTTTGAAGAACAATTGATCGATTATGATGTTTCTAGTAATTGGGGAAATTGGGCATATATAGCAGGGGTTGGTAATAATCCAAGAGGTGTCAGCATATTCAATTTGAATAAACAAGCAGATGATTACGATAAAAATAAATCATATAGAAATCTATGGCTAGCATGATACTAAAGAATGATGTCGAGGGTCTATTGGAAATTAACCAAGACAACCAAGTAGAATTAGTTTCAGTTTCAACTATGCACCGAGTGGCACATGAAAGCTTTACGGAACTAGAAAAAGATCGAATAATCCAAATGGCTTGGGAAGATAGAACGCCTTTTGAAGCAATAGAATTTCAGTTTGGACTGAAAGAGAAGCAGGTCATAGAATTCATGCGAAAACATTCGTTGCCATCCAGTTTTCGTATGTGGCGAAAGCGGATGACCTCTCGTAAAACCAAACACAGCTTCTTGCGTGCTAAATCAGTTGACCGCTTTAAGTGTTCGAGGCAGCGGAATAGTGGAAATAAAATTGCAAAGCGGTAAGGATTAATGATTTTATGAATTTCACATATGGCATTGGGGAAAGCTAATCAGTTAAAGAAATAACTCCAGTCTTTAATAGGCCTGAAAACATTGTTCTTGGCGTATTCTCCATAATTTCCGTTATTTACATTGATGACGATCGATAAGTACAAAAGCATTAAGCATTTTAAAGGACTTAACTCATTGCGGTTCTTTGCTGCATTACTTGTATTAATGCATCACACAGAAACCATCAGAAATAAAAATGGCCTCGAGAACTTGGAATGGCTTGGACTTTTTAGAAATGGAGTTAATGCCGTAACGTTTTTCTTTGTGCTGAGTGGCTTTTTAATTACCTATCTCCTCTTAAAAGAGAGCGATAAGACTCACTCCGTGAATATTGGCACATTCTACATTAAACGGATGTTGCGAATTTGGCCACTTTATTTTCTGATTTTCTTTATCGGAACCTTACTCTTGCCTCAGGTGTTACAGCTCTTGAATATTCAATACCAGATGCCCTATCAGTTCGGACAAGTTTGGTATTATTTCGTATTCTTCTTGCCAGGTCTTGTTACGTTTTATTTTGGGCATCATTTGCTAGAGCCTTTATGGTCGATTGGGGTTGAAGAAGTTTTCTACTTAATATGGGCTCCCATTTTTAAATTTTTCAAAAAACGTTTATTGATAATCTTATCTGCCATAATCGTATTAAAGACTGCGACGACTCTCTTGAGAATTTATGTATTTCATTCGGCATTATTAACGTTCATACTCGATATTTTCAAGTTTGATGCCATGGCGATAGGGGCGATAGGGGCTTACGTTATATTTAATTTAAAGCAGTCTGTTTCTACTTTGGTTATTTATAAAAAAGGGGCGCAAGCAATAATCTATTGCCTATTGTCTGTATATTTGGTTTTTCACGATAACATCAAAAACCAATATTGGGATATGCTTTTTAAAACCCCAATTTTTTCCGAGTTGCTCATTGATTCTATGTTTATTTATCTAATCATTGGAGTGTCGTTAGTTGATCAAAGCGTAATCAAATTGGAAAATAGATTCCTGTCATTTTTAGGCGAAATATCGTACGGCATTTATATGTATCATATGTTGATCATATTCGCTATAATGCAATTTGGGAAGCTCTATTTTGCAGAGCTAAATTTATTTTCTGGAACACTCTTGTTTTACATACTATTATTAGGCTTAGTTATTTTAATGGCATCGATTTCAAAGAAATATTTCGAAAATATTTTCCTGAATATTAAACGTAGGGTTGAGGACAGACGAAAATAGAATTATATCCCGTTTTTAATCAAGATTGCATTAATCAATGCTGTCCATTTCTGATAACCTTCAGGTGTAAGGTGAACTCCATCGGTAGTGTATTCATCTTGCAATACATCATTTTTTGAAACGACACTATTTAAATCAATACAGTCAATCTTGTTTTCTGTTGCATATTTAACCAGCATCTTGTTTAATTGCTTGATGGATTTATTGATTTGTTTATATAACATTCTAGCTGGATATTTGTCTCCGGCCTTAGGCGATAAATAAACAATTAGATTGACAACAGGGATAGCTTTTTTATTTCTAGCATACTCAACTATAGTCTTAAAGCGGTTGAAAATACTATCAATATCTTCTCCAGGTAAATCATTTATTCCGCCTTCGATGAACCAAATTTTTGCATTTTTATTATCAAGGTATTTAAGCCTTTCGCAAATGCATCCTATTCTGTCACCTACAATTCCCCTGTTTATTAAATCACTCCTCTTCAACAATGATGTCCATTCACCTCCTCTGATTAAGGAATTTCCTAGCATGATAATTTTAGGAGAGTCGCATTCAGCTTTATAATGGAAATCAAAATTATTCAACGTGTAATTACATTCTGATGATTTCTGTTTTTCTGAGAAAATTTTTTTATAGACTTTCTGAGGGATGTTATATTCAATCGCAATCAAAACAAGTAGGATTAACGTAATTATGTTGATATACTTAAGTGCATTTTTCATATCAAATCATTTTAGTTGCCATTTGTTTTGTTAAATATATCTAGGTGTATATATAAACAATTAATGAAGTTAGTGCCCTCACTCGTAGCCTCCAAATATTCATTTTTAGCTTAATTGTATTTAAATTGATGATTCCTCTCGTTATGCATTGTTAAATTAATAAATCC
>CANGBH010000047.1 GCA_947451935.1 Chitinophagaceae bacterium | reverse complement strand
GAGGCAATTGCATCTGGACTCTTAAACACATCCGTATTGATTTGTTGTAATATAAAAGCAGGTTTGTAATCATTCGAAACAACATATGTTCCATGAATAAGCCCGTTCCCAAATTTATCAATCGTAATTTTTTCTGTATCAGAAAGATAATGTGCTACAACCTTATTTAAATCCATAGTGTTAATATAAAACGCGAACTTTTATTGTGCCTTTTACTAACCTTAAAAGATCAGATGCATTTTTTGATAATTTTTTATCTAAATCTAATACTACATACCCTATCTCATCATTTGTTTTAAGGTATTGTCCCAAAATATTTATTTTATTTTCAGACATTGTACTGTTTATTTCAGAAAGTACGCCGGGAACATTATTATGAATATGAAGGATTCTATGCGTTCCTTCTTGTGGAGGCAAACTCATTTCTGGAATGGTCAGAGAACCTGTAGTAATACCCATTTCAAGGTATTGGTAAAGTTTGGAACTCACATCTTCACCAATATTATGCTGTGCCTCTTCTGTAGAGCCTCCTACATGTGGCGATAATAAAACATTGGGAATATGTTGAAGAGGTGTAGTAAATGAATCACCATTTTTTTCAGGCTCAACAGGATAAACATCAATACCAGCTCCACTAAGTTGTCCACTCTTTAACGAAACACTCAATGCTTCTAAATCAACTACTTCTCCCCTAGCATAATTTAATAAAATAGATCCTTTTTTAAAATATTTTAGTGTTGTTTTATTAATGAGATTTTTCGTTGTTCCATTTTCAGGAATGTGTAAGGTGATAATTTCAGATTTTGAAACAACTTCCTTGATTGATTTTTTTTGAACAGCGTTTCCTAATGGAAGTTTAGTTAAAATATCATAAAAAATAACTTTCATGCCAAGTGCCTCTGCAAGTATGCTTACTTGTGACCCTATACTACCATATCCAATAATGCCTAGTGTTTTGCCCCTAAGTTCATAACTACCTTTTGCATCCTTATTCCATTTTCCTTCGTGCGCATATTTATTTTTATCAAGAATTTTTCGGATTAGTATAATAGAAGCCCCAATCACTAATTCTGCTACTGATCGTGTATTGCTATATGGTGCATTGAAAACAACAACACCCTTTTTTCTTGCCGCAATAAGATCAACTTGGTTAGTTCCAATACAGAAGCAGCCGATAGCTTGAAGTTTAGTGGCATGTTGAAGGATGGTTGAGGTAATTTGAGTTTTAGAACGGATTCCGAGAATATGAACATCCTTAACCTCCTGTATCAATTGCTCTTCCGACAGCGCCCCTGCAATTTTCCTTACATCAGAATATCCATTATCCCTAAATAATTGAATAGCTGCTTCACTGATATTTTCAAGAAAGAGAATCTTAATCTTATCTTTTGGATAACTAGTTTGTGTAGATTTAGCCATTGTTTTTTACCTAATTTTAAACGAATTTAGCAACTTTATAGATGTAGGCTCTAATTTGAAGAAATTCATGCAAAAACTTATCATTTTCATCAGTCTTTTTTTTATTTTCTGCACTGGATTTATTGCTTTGGACATCATCCTTGAAAAGCCTAGCTCTCCCATTTTGCCAAATATATCCCAAACCATCAAAGAGCCTGTTGAACTAACTGATGATGAAAAAACACTAGCTAAAGCAAGTGAGCAATTTTACAATCAATACCTCCTAAGAACTCGATTCAATGGGGCCATGCTGATAGCAAAAGCTGGAAAAATTGTTTTTGAACGGTATAACGGCTTCACCGAAATTAACAAAGGGATGCCAATTGACTCATCTATTGCCTTTCATCTGGCATCCGTATCCAAAACGTTTACAGCAATGGGCATCTTGAAATTAGGTCAAGATAATAAGCTCAACATTGATGATCCAGTATCAAAGTACATCAAAAATTTCCCCTATGCGGAGATTACCATCAGAAATCTCTTATCTCATCGAAGTGGACTACCTAATTACGTTCATTTCATGGAATCCATGGGATGGAATACACGTGAAATATTAACAAATCAGAGTCTCTTGGATTTTATCATTAAACATGCAAGAATAATTTCACGAGGCAGACCCAATAGTTATTTTGATTACAGTAATACGAATTATGCTCTTCTTGCCATTATTATTGAGAATGTAACAAAACTTAATTACGCTACCTTTTTAGAAGATAGCTTTTTTAAGCCAATAGGCATGTCGCATACTTTTGTATATAATCCTTCAATGCAAGAAACGGTATTACCATCCTTTAAATTTAACAATCAAAAAGAAAGATTCAATTTTTTGGATGCAGTATACGGAGATAAAAATATATATAGTACTGTTCGAGATATGATGAAATGGGATCTAGCTATATCTGATGGATCACTATTCACCAAAACAACACTAGATCAAGCATTTCAGGGATATAGCCATGAAAGAAAAGGGATAAAAAATTATGGTTTAGGTTGGAGATTATATGAAATGCCAAGTGGTAAAAAAATTATTTACCATAACGGATGGTGGCATGGCAACAACACTGTTTTTAGTAGACTACCTGACGATTCTACCACAATCATCGTTTTAGGAAATAAATTCAATCGAAGCATTTACCAAGCAAAGAAAATCATTGGTATATACGACGGTTATGGGTTTCAATTCAATGAAGATGAATAAATCAGATTAAAAATCATGTTCCAACATATTCCTTTACAAATCAGTGAACTGGATGAATCAATAATAAAACATAAGTCGCTCGCGCTTATTCAAGATAAATTAATAACATTCGACCCATTTTCGCACAAAGGAAATCGTGGACATGCCTCTCTTTATGCAGGATCAATTGGAATGATGGGTGCATCAATTTTAGCAACTCGTGCTTGTTCAAGAAGTGGCGCTGGTAAGATAACCTCGATAGTCCCACCAAGTTGTTTTGACCTAATTCATTCTACAATTCCGGAAGCGCTAGTCCTTCCTAATAATATAACAACCTTGGATTACAGTTCATTTAATTCAATTGGTATTGGTCCCGGATTAGGAACTGATCAGCTAAGTGTAGCTCATCTTACCCAAATATTTTCTTATAATAAACCTATGGTCATCGATGCTGATGCACTCAATTTCCTTGCCAAGCATAAAGAATTATTCAAAAAAATACCCCACTCGAGCATTTTAACCCCTCATTTGCTTGAATGGAAACGTCTTTTTGGAGATGTTTCACATGACAGAGAACGAATTGAAAAATCAGTATCAATTTCTATTCAATACGGCATATTTATTCTAATAAAAGGCCATATTTCATGCCTAACAACACCTAAAGGAAATGTCTTTTTTAATGCGACAGGAAATGCGGGCATGGCTAAGGGTGGCAGTGGAGATGTGTTAACTGGATTAATAACTGGACTACTAGCACAAGGTTATGACCCTGAAACAGCTGCAATACTAGGTATGTACGTCCATGGGTTAGCCGGCGATCTGGCCAAAGTGTCGTTAGGAGAAGAGGCTATGACCGCATCAGATCAAATCAGCTTTTTCCCGGCCGCTTTCGCTGAAATTCGTAAACTTTTATATACCTAAAAGTTTAGGCTAAGCTTTCTATAATTCTACCCTAAAAGGTTGTTTTTTACCCCTTTTTCTTTATTTTTGCACCCCTTAGTTTTAACAAGGAAACACCTCGTTTTTAACTAAATAAACCACGCATTAAAACCACTTATGGAAAAATTAATTTATGTCGTTCCCCTGATGGGCGTAGTAGGATTACTCTACACACTTATAAAATTCAATTGGGTAGCAAAACAAGAAGCTGGGTCAGCTAGAATGAAAGAAATCAGCAATTTCATTGCTGAAGGTGCTATGGCCTTCTTAAAAGCAGAATGGAAAATCTTAGGCTATTTTGTTGCTATTGTAGCATTATTATTAGGCTTCATGGCTAGTAAAAATTCAGGAAGTCACTGGAGCATTTCAATATCATTCATTATTGGTGCTGTTTTCAGTGCCACTGCTGGCTATATTGGAATGAGGGTAGCCACAAAAGCCAATGTTCGTACAGCAGAAGCTGCTAAAACAAGTTTAAGCAAAGCATTGAATGTATCCTTCACCGGAGGAGCTGTTATGGGCTTAGGTGTTTCTGGGTTAGCTGTTCTTGGACTTGGCGGTTTATTCATCGTTTTAAAACATTTCTTTGCTCCAGATGGAGATGCTGAAGGTATGCTTCGCACTATTGAAGTCTTAACTGGATTTTCACTTGGTGCTGAGAGTATTGCCCTTTTTGCTCGTGTTGGAGGAGGTATCTATACAAAGGCTGCAGACGTTGGAGCTGATTTAGTAGGTAAAGTGGAAGCAGGTATTCCTGAAGATGATCCTCGTAATCCAGCTACTATTGCTGATAACGTTGGAGATAATGTTGGAGACGTAGCTGGAATGGGAGCTGATTTATTCGGAAGTTATGTAGCAACCGTATTAGCTACAATGGTACTCGGACAAGAGACAAAATCAATAGACAATTTTGGAGGAATCGCACCTATCCTATTACCTATGCTTATTGCCGGTATTGGTATTGTATTATCAATCATTGGAACACTATTTGTTAGAATTAGTGATTCTGTTGGTGCTAGCACAGAAGCAGTTCAACGTGCTTTAAATATGGGTAACTGGGGATCAATGGTGTTAACTGCCATTGCAGCGTATTTCCTTGTTAATTACTTACTTCCAGATACAATGATTTTACGTGGATTAGAATTCACTAAAAATGGAGTAATTGGTGCCATTGCAGTTGGACTTGTTGTTGGAGCTTTAATGAGTATCATCACAGAATACTATACCGCAATGGGTAAACGTCCTGTATTGAGTATCATTCGCCAATCAGCTACAGGACATGCAACTAATATTATTGGTGGACTAGCTATCGGGATGGAAAGTACTTTCCTTCCAATTCTTGTTCTTGCTGGTGGAATCTATGGATCATTTGCATGTGCTGGATTATATGGAGTTGCCATTGCAGCAGCAGGTATGATGGCTACGACTGCAATGCAGTTGGCTATTGACGCTTTCGGTCCAATTGCAGATAATGCAGGCGGTATTGCCGAAATGAGTGAACTACCTAAAGAAGTAAGAGAAAAAACAGATATTCTAGATGCAGTAGGAAATACTACAGCAGCTAGTGGAAAAGGGTTTGCGATTGCATCTGCTGCCCTAACAGCATTAGCCCTTTTTGCAGCTTTCGTTGGAGTAGCCATGCCAGATAATCAACATATTGATATATACAAAGCAGATGTATTAGCATCTTTATTTATAGGTGGAATGATACCATTTATATTTTCATCTTTAGCTATTAGAGCTGTAGGTGAAGCAGCAATGGCCATGGTAGAAGAAGTTAGACGCCAATTCAGAACTATTCCTGGAATTATGGAAGGAACAGGCAAACCTGAATATGATAAATGTGTAGCTATTTCAACTGAAGCATCTTTGAAAAAAATGATGCTTCCAGGTGCAATCACTATCATATCTCCATTGTTAATTGGATTTTTACTCGGTCCAGAAGCATTGGGTGGATTCTTAGCAGGTGCTACTGTAAGTGGTGTATTGATGGGGATTTTCCAAAATAATGCAGGCGGTGCATGGGATAATGCAAAGAAGAGTTTTGAAAAGGGTGTTGAGATAAATGGTGAGATGTACTACAAAAAATCTGAACCACATAAAGCTTCAGTAACGGGTGATACAGTGGGTGATCCATTCAAAGATACATCTGGTCCATCAATGAACATATTGATCAAATTGATGTCAATTGTTTCATTAGTTATCGCTCCTACTCTTGCTCAAGTTCATCCTTCAAATTCATCTGACATCAACCTAAAGACTGAAAAGAATGTTGAAATATCAATTATAAATTCTGATACATCAAAAGCACAGGTTACTATGACTGAAGGTCCTGATCAAGGATTAATCCATGCACTAGAGGTTGATGGTCTTCTTTCAAAGACTGGAGCTAACATAATTCAATTCGAAAATGATTCTTTAATAGTAAATGGCAAATCAGTTGATGTGTCAAAATACCGCACATTGATTAAAGGAGATAAAGTGAAAATTGTAATTGGAGAAACTCAATCAAAATAAACATCGAATTCATACATATTAAAAAAGCCTCTTCTGATGAAGAGGCTTTTTTAATAGCGCTTTTTTAGTTATTTTCTAGCTACTTTAAATGTTTTGGTAGCCGTGTTACTTGCTTGTGATTTACTTTTTACTGTAATAGTTACGATATACAACGTTCCAGATTCTAACGAACCCGTGGTAACATCAATACTATTGATAGAAGAATTAACTTGAGTTAGAGGATCTAAAATTGAATTATCACTATCCTTCTTGGTAGTATATTCTAACACAACACCACCAGTAGGCATCTTTGATGTAATCTTAACTTTAAAACTGTAATTTGCTGCCATAGCCACTGCTGTAGATGCTCCAGGATCAGGGTCTAATGTGATAACAAGTTTTTGTTCAGTATCCACTGGAGGTGCTGGAGGATCAGTTGTTTTCTTTGAACAAGCTGTAACCAGAAATAAGGCGGTAAAGGAAAGGGCAATTGAAAAAAATTTCATTTGATGATATATAGGTTTCAAAAGTAAGAAGTTTCCGTATTCTTTACCAAATATTCCTAGGACATAGGTCGCCATACTTGTTATTTAGCGTAAAGCCAAGAACCAACTCATTTGTCCCTCTGTTCATTGAACCTAACAAATATTTACCCCTATTGTTATCATATGAGTAACTAATATTTACAGAATGTGCCACATTTACGCCCACCATTGCTGCAAAGCCATCTCCTTTTCGAAAATTGGTGCCAATCCATAATAAATCATGGTATTGCACTTTTAGATTGAGGTCTACTGCTAATGGGGTAGATGCTATATAGCGAACCATGAATGAAGTAAGTACGCTTAAGTCCTCGCCTGCGGGTAACCGATATCCTGATGTAAAAAAGATATGGGGTATTAATGTTGACTTATAAATTGTACTATCAACTAGATTTGTTTTTACAGGTATTATTTGTTGTGCAGACGCCCCTATGAAATAATTTGAAGAGTATAACCATAATCCGGCATTAAGCTCAGGAGTAATCTTGGTGATGTCATTATTCAAATTTCCAATTGCCGGGTCGAAGGTATTGGCTAGAGTGATTTTACTTCTATTAATATTAGTTGATGAAAAGCCAGCACCAAAACCAGCAGCTAAACTCGTAGTGCCTGTTAACCCCATATGATATGAATAGGTAGCATAGGATGTACTTCTGTTTATGTACCCTGTCTGATAATTTACCACTGTGAGGCCTAGGCCATGATGTGGAGCCGATGCTGAATAATTATCCCAGTATTCTCTACCTCTTGGATTAGAGCCCTTCATATCCAAAGAAGAAATTGACTCTCGGTAGTCCTTCTTTCCTATTGGTCCATGTATTGTTGCATAAAATGTTTTAGGTGCTCCTTCTATTCCAATCCATTGATTTCTGACACTAAGTTTAACATCGATATAATTTTCAATTCCCCCTATAGCAGGGTTAACGATATAATTGTTCATTATATACTGTGTATAATTCGGACGTTGCTGTGCGAACATACATTGAACAATAGTAAATAATATGATGGTGAATTGTAACCTTCGAATCATTTAAAAATAGTTACATATCCTGCAATTTTGTTTCGATCATTTTTGGGGTCTATTACATAGTAATATGTCCCAGCAGGCAACTGTTTGCCATTATATGTTCCGTCCCAAGGAGTTGAATAGCCAATGGATTTAAAAACCAACTGACCTTGTGGTGTATATACCTCAACGATACATCCTGTATATTTTGATAAGAATTGAATTTCCCAAGTATCATTTATACCATCGCCATTGGGTGTAAACGTATTCGGAGGAGTTGGTTTTTTTAAAGAAAATATTTTTACTGCATCGGTGCTTTTACAATTTCCTAGACCAATAGCAGTTAGCGTATATACAATATCTTCTTTTGGCATTATTACAAATGGCGTTAATGTATCTGCTCTACTGAGATATGTTTGTGGTTCCCATGAAAAAATCAAAGATTGTCCAGTAGCAGATGCATTGATTAGTTTTTGAGCATCTTCCAAAACATAAAAATCGGGACCAGCATCAACTTTAGGATAATCATAAATCTTGATTGTTTTCTGTAATGTATCTGTATAACAACCTATAGAGTCTTTTGCAAAGAATTTTATGTTTGCATCTCCTCTGTTATTAAATGTTATAATTGGATTTTTTTCTTTGTATTCAACTTTGTTTGCTAAAATCCAATGATATTCAGAAAACGATCCATTTACAGATTGGCTTGTATTTGTAAACTGAATTGGCGAACCAACACACGTAGCATCAATACTAGTAAAGCTTGCTTTGGATTGATTATAAATAGTCTTGAGTACTTTTATCCTTTCAGCTGGACAATTGAATTGACTAGTGGCAGTCAATTTAATCGTATATGGTTGTATATTTTTGAAATAATGAATTCCGTCCTGCAACAAAGAAGTAGCTGGTTGTAACGTATCACCAAATTCCCATTTATACTTGAGCGAACTTCCATCTGTAATGGTTGACTTATTTATAAATACTCCTTTGCCTTCTGGCTTACACACAATGGGTAATTCAAAATCTGCAACAGGTGTAAAGTGCACACTAATTATTTTCGAAACAGATTCACTTTTACATCCATTAGAAGTAACTATGTCATGATGAATATTATAATTCCCTGGAGATAAATATGTTCTATTAATAGGATTTCCAGAAATAGCAACAGGAGTATTGTTATTATCATTAAATACCCAATTTGAAACAGCTACAGTTCCTGCCCCTGTAATCGAATTGTCAGAAAATTTAATGGGTATATTTTCACATTGAACAGCTGAATAATAAAAATTAGCTTCCGGTTTTGGCCATACTACAACAGTATTAGTTTTTTCATCGTAACATTGGTTAGATGATGTATATCGATATGTGATGGGATACTGCCCCACCCCTCTTTGTGTAGGGTCAAAATAAATGAAATTTGAAAAGGTAACGGTATCCTCTGTAAATGTTCCAGACCCTGGTGGGATACCAGCAACATCAATAAATAAAACACTATCAATTTTACGTGGCGTGGATTCTAAACAAAAACCAGGAATAGCTGGAAAGTTTACAACTGGACTAGCATTAACAGTAACTATATCTGACTTTTCTGCAAAACAAGACCCCCCAGAGTATGCCCTTAATTTTATTGTATACGTTTTTTGAGTAGGACTTGTGAATGTTGGGTATTGATGTGAATAATCATAATTGGGATAAGGGATGTTTATGGTGTCTGATGTCAAATTATTCGGATCCCATAAGACTTCCAATTTTGTAATGCTACCAAAGTCAACACTTGATTTGTTCTTAATGAAAATTCGTTTATTACTACACTGTCCATTGGTATTCAAAATTTGAAAATCTGCATTGGGAAGATTACCATTAACAGTAAATACTTTTTGCAAACTATCTTGGCAACCCGTTTTTGCAGTAACCAACAAATTAACAAGATACTGCTGAGAAGCTTTGTACTTATGTGTAGCCGTAGGACCTACACCTACATTAGGCTGCGCTGGGTCGGCATTAGGATCGCCAAAATTCCATAAATACGAAAACACCTTATTGCTATCTGGACTAGATGCAGTTGCTGCAAAGGAAGCAAAAGCATCTTTTAAACAAACTTCGGGTAACGTAAAATCAATAGTTGCATGGGTGTTTAAGAATAATGATTTGGTAATCGTTTTTTTGCACCCTTTAGAATTTTCTACAACCAAACTGAGTTGCTTTACTAGCGAATCCCGCTTAGTATATTTTGTATAGACAATTGGACCAGTCATTAAGCTTAGCGAATCATTATCCAGATTCCAATTGTAATATTTTATAGTACCACTATTCGCTTGAATAGTTGAAGTAAATTTGATAGAATCTCCCTGACAAAAAGGATTGTCAATGGTAAAGTCCCCGGTAGGAAGTGGGAATAATTCATAATCAATTTTAAACTCAGGACTTAAACAACCAATTTCAGTAACGGCTTTTACACGTGCAACTTTTATCCCTGATGTAGGAAAAGTTTTCGTAATAATATTAGTAGTTGTAGTGTCAGTGGCTGATGCATCAAAATTCCATAAATATTTTATAACCTTTTGATCGGTTGTAGCATTGGCGATAAATTTAATAGGTCCATAATTACATCCCACTGAATCAATCGTAAAATCAACTAATGGAGCATCAAATACTTCAATGTCATAATTGATAACTTGTTCACCAGTACATCCATCAGCCGTTGGATTAACTACAATAACATTGATGTTATATGTACCCACCTGGGTAAAGGTATAGGGAGATGTTAGCTTATAAACATATAGATCCATAGTAGGATCAATTACACTCTTAATAATTTGAGTTGGGTTCAAAGGACTTCCGTCAGGATTTTGAAGTGCTGGTGGATTAGGTCCAAGATCAGCATTTCCTTTAAAGTCCCATTGAAGTTTAGTTGGCTTATACGGTAATGTAATAGATAGATTAAAGGGTGTTCCTTTACACGTTGCAGGAAATTTAACAACGGCATTTGGATTTTTAACTTCTATAAACTGGTTTAAATCTTTAACATTTGTTCCGGCACTGTAACCATAAGATTCATTCTGACCAAACCCATAACAGAAGGCATTAAAGCCACTGTCGGAAGACATTTTCACACTTAGGATGCTATTAACGTTAGGAAAATTTTCTTGCAGGTATGAAAATCCAGTACTACCAATTTGAATAAAGCGTGACTTAGGTAGGTTGCCATTGATTTTAAAAGATGCAATCCCTGTATTCTTTATTATAACATTGATATTTTGATCAACGATGGCTTTCTTGGGAGAAAGAAAGACAGTTACATCTTTAATGTTTTGTTCTATTGCATTTAGAATAATCATTTCTGGATCACCTACACCTTGATCTTGAATTTGGGTATAAGCGAATTGTGTCACAGCAATTGGTTTTTTATTCAATGACTGGATATATACAGGAAGGGGATCATCTATAGAATTTGATTCGAAAAATTCACCCTTATTAAGTGTTTTAAACTTATTGTTGTAAGCTATGTTTGTACCGTCTTGTTGAGCCATTATTCTAAAGATGGCTTTGTCTTTTCCTCTAAATGGCGTGATGAAATAATTCAATCCCCATGAATTTGTTGGATAACACTCCTGATATAAAGGATCTAGTGAGGTCCCAGTTCCAGTTTGAGTGTCCGGAATATGCAAAGCTGAGCTACCCGAGAAAACAGCTACCTTTTTACATTGATTTACACCATCTGAAATCGACTCAATTTCAGAACCTGTTAAATCTTGATCATCTTGAAATTGATATATATCCCCTGCTTTAGGTAAAACAACCTCATAAATCGCTCCAGCTAAAACGCCATCTTTTCTGGGTGTGATGCGAATTTTGGTATTATCTTCTGTTGCAATGACACTAAACTGAGACTTAGCTTCTTCATTTTCAACAATCCCATTAGATGTTTGCTTATAACTTGAAACGAGGTATCGTTTATCCAAAACACTAGTTGGTAAAATGATGGAGGCAGCTGATCGTGTTCCCGCATACATATGAGCATAGACTACTATGGGGGGCATACCCTGATCAACAACAACTTTAATCGATTTTCCAGATACAACCCGAAGTAAGTTTGCCGATGATGCCGATTCGGTCTCTGAAATATAGGTTAAGGCTCTAGGTAATACAATTTCTTGTGTAACATTTGCAGTTACAGTAAATCGCCCAAAACTCACTCCATTGATGAAAATGGTGGCTGCTGAATTTTTATCTGAAGTTAAGTACAAAGAGAGGTCTGCCAAGCTTGGTGAACCGGAGGCTGTTCCGGGCTGATGTGGCGGAAAAACAACCCAAAATTCCCTGCCCTTATTTGAAAAATCTTGGGATTTTGCCAAAAATGCAACAAATGAGATCAAAACTGTAAGAATCACATTAGTGAAAAACCTCATAAGTGAGTTATTATCAAGATGTTAAATTAAATTAATTTTAATCAACAAGATGATAAACGCTTAAAAATTGGCTTTATTTTATATTTAAAGATTCTATTTTATGTTTTGCAAACGGCCCTTCATTAAAGAGCAAGTCAAGGGTCGACAAATTGGCTAAAAAGCCGTTTCTGTCCTCAAAAACCTGAGGATATTTTACAAGTGAATTTTTTTCAACATTCGAGTAATTGGATGGACTATACCTATCCACTTTTTCAACAATTTCTTCTACACTATTAGATGGCAAAAGATGGTCAATAATAGTCAGTTTTATGTTTAACTTTTGAATCATCCATTTAAAACAAGTTAAATTCCATTCAAACAGATGATCAACTCTATCCTCAAATAAGATCTTCAATTCCGGCTGGTATTGATGAAACCAAGGTGATTTACCATATAGCGTTTCAATGGTTCGAAAATGGTTTTTCTGCCAATCCGTCTTGTAGTCAATCAGAACTTCCCCATAAGGGGCTTTGATATCCCTGCCTCCTACAACAGGAATTGACAAGGCAACAGGACCTTTTGGGCCTGCTAAAATCATTCGATTTCGAAAAGTTGATTTTTTAAATGGCTTTTTTCGGTCAAAGAGAATAATCGTGCCTTTTGCGACATCTATCATTGAGTTAACCAATGTAAAGTATTGTAAATCAGTATATAAAACCACCTATATAAAGTTGTTCGATTAATTCGTATTTTTTAGATCAAATTGACCCAATATGTCTCATTATTGATAAATTAAAACATGAGATAGTTTACATAATATATTAATAACCAATTAAATATATTATTTTAATAATGCAAAGGAATGAATTTGAAGTAAAATCCAAACTCATTAGACTGATTTTGTAAAATTGAAACTTAATCATGCCTACTTGAACATTGAAATCATGTCTCTTCAGTTCAATCCGAAAACCATAAATGAAAGATGGATAGATAGAAATTCTACTTCGTTGGCTTCTTACAGCACTTAGGCAATTTGTCATACGCATCAATAGCAGCTTTAATATCTTCTGCGTCATATCCAGTATTGGCAATTGCCGCCTTGATGTTTTCTAAATTCGTTCTGTCAGCGTAATAGGTAACGGTAGTCTTTTTCTGCTTGTAATCAACTGTGACCTTAGTAATCCCTTCTTCATATTCGAGGTATTCCTCAATTCTGTTTTTGCATTTTTCACACTGAACAGTGGGTGTATTAATCTTAACCGTAATTGGCTTTTTTGCTTGCGCATTTAGTCCAACTGAAATCAAAAAAAATGCTGTAAAAATCAAAAACTTCTTCATAATGGTGATTTATACCCTTAAGTTAGCCATTTTTACCCCATTCTGAAGGGTTTTGACTCCAATTTAACAATGTGTCTTGATCTGCAGGCTCAATTGTCCCCTTTTCTATTGCCAGATTGATCAAGGTCTCATAATTAGTAAGTGAATAAGTAGGAATATTAGCTAATGCACAGGCTTTTTTAGCCTCTTCAAATCCATAGGTAAATATTGAAACCATTCCAATGATATCTAGTCCCGTATTTTTGACTACTTCACATACCTGAAGACTACTCTTACCTGTTGAAATTAAATCTTCAACAATAACAGTTTTCATCCCTTTTTCATAGTGCCCTTCTATTTGATTACCCAATCCATGTTCTTTTGGCTTAGGTCTAACATATATGAAGGGTAATTTTAGTTGATCAGACGCCATTGCTCCCCAAGCTATGCCTGCGGTAGCAACACCTGCTATCAGTTCAGCATCGGGAAATCGTTCAAAAATAGCATTGCACATTTCACTTTTGATAAAATCCCGTACATAAGGGTATCCTAATACTTTTCGATTATCGCAATAAATTGGACTCTTCCAACCCGATGCCCAGGTGAAAGGTTCTTTGGGATTTAACTTGACTGCATTAACTTGTAACAGTTTCTCTGCAACGGTTGTTTCATTTGTCATGCTACAAATTTG
>CANGBH010000046.1 GCA_947451935.1 Chitinophagaceae bacterium | reverse complement strand
CAGCAGATGTTGATAATATGATTGCTCAAAAAGGAACAACATTAGTCGTTGTAAATTCAGTATGCGGTTGTTCAGCAGGTAGCGCAAGACCAGGTGTTTTAATGTCTGTTCACAATGCTTCAAGCAAACCAGATAGACTTACGACAGCATTTGCAGGGTTTGATATCCAGTCAGTTCAAAAACTAAGAGAATATCTTTTGCCTTACCCACCATCATCACCAGCCATTGCACTATTCAAAGATGGTGTTTTAGTTCACATGATTGAAAGGCATCAAATTGAAGGTAGACCGGCACAAATGATTGCTCAAAACTTGATAGGTGCTTTTGAAGAGTATTGTAATTAATTGATTAACTCATAAAATGTCCCGTACTCACGGGACATTTTTTTGATATTTCTATTCAAACTTAACCATGTATCCAAATCTCTATTTTTTTCTAAAGGAAGTTTTCGGAATAGATCCATGGGCGTTTACCAAGTACATTAATTCATTTGGATTGATTGTGGCTATTGCTTTTGTAGTATCCGCATTTTTGCTATCTGCTGAACTAAAGAGACGTGAGAAACTCGGTTTACTCCTACCTTTTGAGGAGAAAATCATGGTGGGGAAACCGGCTAGCCTAATTGATTTGCTTTCTCATTTTCTTTTTGGTTTTATTGTTGGGTATAAAATCATCGGAGTTTTTTTCAATAGCGAACAAGTTATACCTCAAGAGTATATATTCTCTTCTAAAGGGAGTATCATCGGTGGATTATTATTAGGCCTCTTTTTTGCAGGAACAAAATTCATAGAGAAAAGAAAAACTGCACTCGCTAAACCAACTTTAAAATCATTCATTGTTTGGCCTCATGAACGAGTAGGGGATATCATTGTTATGGCTGCTATAGCGGGTTTTTTAGGGGCTAAACTATTTGACAACCTAGAAAATTGGGATCGATTCATTCAAGACCCTATTGGTAATTTATTAGCCCCAAGTGGTTTGACATTTTATGGAGGGTTAATTCTAGCGACAGCATGCATTCTATATTTTGCAAAGAAAAAAAGAATTAATATCAGAGGTCTAGTTGATTCTGCAGCACCTGCTTTGATGATTGGCTATGCCATTGGAAGGATAGGCTGTCACGTTTCTGGAGATGGTGATTGGGGTGTCTTCAATAGCGCATACCAAGTAGATGCTCAAAACAAAGTCATACAAGCTGATGACAGCTCTTTTATACATAACTTAAGTAAGAACCCAACGTACACTAATTATTTAGTTAGACAATATGGAGATCTTGAACATATTCCTCATATTAATTTTAAAGGATCATCGGTATTACCAAATTGGTTTTGGGCATATAATTACCCACACAACGTGAATGAAATTGGTGTTCCGATAACTGGGTGTACCGGTAGTTATTGCAATCAATTGAGTCCACCCGTTTTTCCTACTACATTATATGAGATAATTGCTTGTACATTACTCTTCTTAGTTTTATGGGTAGTAAGAAAACGCATAACCATACCAGGAAGATTATTTGCCCTATATCTTATGCTTAATGGAGTTGAACGATTCTTGATTGAGAAGATCAGGGTAAACACTACCTATTCTATTATGGGCTTTCACCCCACACAAGCTGAATTAATTTCTAGTTTAATGTTCATTGTAGGGGCCATGTTATGGGTTAGGTCAAAACCAGTTAAAAAATTAGTTTAATCATCAAAATCAATAGATATGCCTTCATTTGATATTGTTAGTAAAGTTGATCTTCAATTGATGGATAACGCGTTAAATGTTACGAGAAAAGAAGTGACTAACCGATTCGATTTTAAGGATAGTGTAGTCAACATTGATTTCAACAAAAAGGAAAATAAGATCAACCTAGAAACCGCAGATGATATGAAAATGCGCCAATTGGTTGAAATTTTAATCAATCGTGCCAACAAACAAGGAATTGTACCACAAGCCTTTGATCAGTCAAAAGATTCATACCCAAGCGGTAAAACAATCAAACAGGAAATCATCCTCAGAAATGGCCTAAAGCAAGATGATGCTAAAAAAGTAACCAAAATCATCAAGGATTCTGGCTTGAAAGTCCAAACGCAAATCATGGACGATATGCTGAGGGTAACAGGCAAGAAAATCGATGATCTTCAAGAAGTTATACAGTTAATGAGGTCTACTGAACTGGCTTTCCCGCTACAATTTGAAAACATGAGGAGTTAGAGAAGTTAATTCTTGAATTTTCCAATAAAAAAGGCTAAATTTGCCACCTCAAACAAAGGTATGGCCAAATCCATACCACAAAAAACAACATTATGAAAGAAGGAATACATCCAGACAATTACAGATTCGTAGTATTTAAAGACATGAGTAATGGTACTACCTTTTTAACTCGTTCTGCAGCTGTTTCAAAAGAAACAATCACATGGGAAGATGGTAAAGAGTATCCATTGTTGAAACTCGAGATTTCAAATACATCTCATCCGTTCTTTACAGGTCAAAATATGCTTGTAGATACAGCAGGTCGTATCGACAAATTCAAAAAGAAATACGCAAAAAAATAAGTTTAAAAGACCCTCCTTTATGGAGGGTTTTTTATTTAGGCCATTTTTCATCGTAGCTTTAATTAAGTTATTGATTATGCCATTTCTCCATCTATATGATAATGATATAAAACACGATTTTTACCCCCTTACGGTAAACAATCATATCATGGATTTGAAATTAGGCTTGCTAACTATTCGTGATAAATGGAAATACCTTGCTGCAAAACAACAAATCAACCTAACCGTTGATAATTCTCCTATTCATGATAGTTCAAAAGGCCGTTCTATCTCTGCTTCCTATCTGCCAACTTCTGAATTGAATCTGCTCGATTTTTTACATTCAGAGCAATCACCAGAAACATTTGGATTACGTCAACTATCCAATCTCTGGGATTTGACTCAACTTAATGCATGGTCTATTCATCAAGATATTTCAATACTTGGATTAACTGATTCATCAACCTCCGTTCCTGCACACGTTAAAAGATTAGGAAATCATGCCATCTATTTAGGTAAGGATGTAGTTCTTGAACACTGTACGTTAAATACTACAGATGGACCCATACATATTGCTGATCATGTGCAGATTATGGATGGTGCATCACTAAGAGGTCCCTTGTCAATTGGCAATAACTCTATCATTAAAATGGGAGCTACTATATATGGAGGAACTAGTATTGGGGAGCATTGTGTGATTGGTGGCGAAATTAAAAATTCAATCATCAACAGCTATTCCAATAAATCACATCATGGCTATATTGGCGATAGCTATATTGGATCATGGTGCAATTTAGGTGCAGGCACTACCTGTTCTAATGTGAAAAATACACTCGGTGATATAAAACTGTGGAACATACATCAGAATAAATTTAATACAGCAGTAAATAAAGTAGGGGTTTTTATGGGAGACCATGTACGAACTGCAATCAATACATCGATTAACAGCGGAACAGTAATTGGACCATTTTCAAATATTTTCGAATTTTCAACCATTTCAAGTAAATACATTCCTAGTTTTGCCTGGGGTGGAAAATCAACCGTTCGTTATGAACTTGAAAAGCTACTATCAGAGACAGAAAAATGGATGGCTGCAAAAGGACAATCACTTGATTCAATTAAAAAAGATACAATCAGAACCTTATATTTACAATTAAATAAAAACTAACATGAGAAAACAGATTGCGGCAGCTAATTGGAAAATGAATAAAACACTGGCTGAAGGAAAAGAATTATTATCTGAAATAATTTCAGCTGATTTTCAATTGACTGAATCGCGTCATGTATTGTTTGCTATTCCATTTCCTTATTTAACGGCAACATCTGAACTCATTAAGGCTAAAACCAATATGCATATCACTGCACAAAACTGCAGTAATAAAACTTCAGGGGCTTATACCGGTGAAGTGTCTGTATCGATGTTGAAATCAATTGATATAAACTACTGTTTGGTTGGACATAGTGAGAGACGTGAATATTTTGCTGAATCAAATGCCATCTTAGCTGAAAAAGTGAATCTATGTCTAGCTGAATCCATCTCACCCGTATTTTGTTGCGGTGAACCACTTTCTGTTAGAGATGCCGCTACACAAAATGAATTTGTTGAACTTCAGTTGAAAGAATCTCTTTTTCATCTCAGTGCAGATCAAATAAAAAATGTAATCATAGCCTATGAACCTATCTGGGCGATTGGAACGGGTAGAACAGCAAGCGCTGAACAAGCTCAAGAAATGCATGCACATATCCGTAGCGTAATCGCAAATCAATATGGAGCTGATATTGCAGAAAATACATCTATTCTATATGGTGGTAGCGTTAAGGGATCAAACGCCTCAGAAATCTTTTCTATGCCAGATGTAGATGGTGGATTGGTTGGAGGAGCATCGCTAGTTGCGACTGAATTCATCCAAATCATTAATGCCCTAAAATAAAAGGGTTAGATTTTTAGCTTTTCAACCAAGGAAATATATTCCTTCATCGCATCTTCAGTCGATTTTCCAAGCAAAGCGAGCCATGACTCATGTTTAGCCTTTGATACAAAATCAAAAGGATTTTCAGGGGGAGGGTTTCTATTATCGCCTTCTGTAGATTGTTTATAGAGGGAATAAAGTTGAAGTAGGGTTTCATTACTCGGGCGCTCTTTTAATTCATCTACTTCCTTGACGGCTAGTTCAAATTGATCTTTCATCATGTTCTTTAGGTAGGGTGCAAATTTAAGCCATTTATTCTAGTGTCACAAGGTTATTTTACCTGAAATGAGTACAATTTGCTTCCGTTCATTACAATCAAATTGACTAATTTTGCATCTTCAATTTAGCCAATTTTAACGTTGAATTGAATCCATTTTAAATGAAAAATATTCGCAATTTCTGTATAATAGCCCATATTGACCATGGTAAGTCAACGCTTGCCGATCGTTTACTCCAAGTAACCAATACTATTTCTGAAAGACAGATGATGGATCAGGTCTTAGACGACATGGATCTAGAACGAGAAAAAGGTATTACCATTAAAAGTCATGCTATTCAGATTAATTACAAGCATAACAATGGCGAAACATATGTCTTAAACTTAATCGATACTCCTGGTCATGTTGATTTTAGTTATGAAGTGAGTCGTGCCTTAGCTGCCTGCGAAGGTGCTTTATTGCTTGTAGATGCCACTCAAGGTATTCAAGCACAAACGATTTCAAATTTATATTTGGCTGTAGAGAATAACCTAGAAATTATTCCGGTGATCAATAAAATCGACATGGATGGAGCCATGATCGATGAAGTGAAAGATCAAATAGTGGATCTAATCGGTTGTAAAGCAGAGGATATTCTGATGGCCAGTGGAAGAACAGGTATTGGAGTAGATGGTATTCTAGAAGCCATTGTAAGCCGAATACCTTCTCCAAAAGGTAATCCTCTTGCACCACTGCAAGCATTGATTTTTGATTGTGTATTCAATCCATTCAGAGGTATTATCGTATACTATAGAATAACCAATGGTAGTATTAAAAAAGGCGATAAAATTAAGTTCGTTTCTACCGATACCATATATGAAGCAGATGAAGTAGGGGTGCTAAAACTCACCATGCTAGAACAAAAGGAAGTAAAATGTGGTGATGTGGGATACCTCATTACGGGTATCAAAGTTGCTAAAGAAGTTAAGGTGGGTGATACCATTGTAAATGCAGTGAATCCTGCTGAAGCCATTAAAGGGTTTGAAGATGTGAAGCCGATGGTTTTCGCTGGTATCTTTCCTGTAAATACAGATGAATTTGAAGAATTGCGCGAGTGCATGGACAAGCTTCAATTGAACGATGCATCGCTTACGTATGAACTGGAAACATCGCAAGCATTAGGATTTGGATTCCGATGCGGTTTCTTGGGACTACTGCATATGGAGATTATCCAGGAACGACTTGAGCGTGAGTTTAACCAAACTGTTATTACTACGGTTCCAAACGTTAGCTTTGTTGCCTATTCAACGAAAGGCGAAGTAATTCAGGTTAATAACCCAAGTGAAATGTTAGATCCAACTCAAATGGATCGCATTGAAGAACCATTTATTCGTGCACAGATCATCACCAAGCCAGACTATATTGGTAACATCATGACATTGTGCTTAGGCAAACGTGGTATACTCCTTAATCAGAGTTACCTGACTCAGTCAAGGGTTGAATTGATTTTTGAAATTCCATTGACTGAAATCGTATTTGACTTTTATGATAAGCTTAAAAGTCAGACACGTGGCTATGCTTCATTCGATTATTCACCAATAGGATATAGAGAAAGTGATATTGTTAAGATGGATATCTTATTGAATGGTGAAAAAGTTGATGCCTTATCAGCCCTAATTCACAGAGCCCGTTCTCAAGAATTTGGTAGGAAATTATGTGAAAAATTAAAAGAATTACTTCCTCGTCAACAGTTTCAAATCGCTATTCAAGCAGCTATTGGCGCTAAAGTAGTAGCACGTGAAAATATCTCAGCCATGCGTAAAGATGTTACCGCAAAATGTTATGGTGGTGACATCAGTCGTAAACGTAAACTGCTGGAAAAACAGAAAGAAGGTAAGAAACGCATGAGGCAAATAGGTAATGTAGAAGTGCCACAAGAAGCGTTCTTGGCTGTCTTGAAGTTGGATGATTGATGTATACTTTCTAAGAACAGTGTACTAGATCTGATATAACATGTTGCTTATAAAGAACCTTTCTTTTCGGGAGCTATCTGTAATTTATTTTCCTTGACGGGCTTTATTAACGGAGCTTGACCTTCAATTAATTTTTGGGTAAATACTTTATCAATGTGTTGCCATTGTCCTTCATTCCATTTAAACCCTTCATAATCTCCATCAGGGATATAGGTGTATTTTTTAGTTTCTTCATTTGTCTCAGAAATCAAGTGATCATAAATCAAGATATCTAAATCGCTGTCATACGTAATACGACCATTACCATCTTTTTTATATTCTATGCTAAACCTGGATTGAGTTGGTAGTGGAATAGAATCTTGTTTGAATGAAAAAAATTGACCACCAAATTGAGGCAAGCCTTTCTCATCAAAATGAAGCACTTCAATCCATTTTTTTGTACTACGCATGGTGTTTTCATCATAACCTAATAGCGTATAATACGCTTTATTGTTGAATAGTTTTTTTACAACCTTATAATATATTGCTCCAATCCACCATTCATTATTGGTGACGGTATCTAACTGATTTTTTATGACGATGCTCCGATCAATTAATGGAAATAATTTTAATGAACCATCAGTTGTTTTCATTTGAATGGCACCATGCCTTCTCTGTGTATTTTCATTTATGGTTACCTGCCAGGTAAATATGCGAAATAGACTATCTGGAGAATAGATTTTTGATACAGTTGAAATGGAATCAAACGGATAATAAAAGGAGCGTTGAACTTTTAGTGCCCGCACCAACGTTCTGGTGAATATACTGTCGGAACGAAAACGTTCAGCTGCATCGAGTGAGTTGACAATTTTAATTCCGATGTTTTTTAAGCTATCTTCTTTGCTTTTGAGTTGTATATAATTTTGCTTATCAATTGATTGTGCGTTGGATAAACTTACATTAAAGCACAGGATGAAAAATAGAATAGTTAATCGGATTGTCATGGGAGTTAATTGGAATTAAAATTGCTGAAAAAAAATGACAGTAAAATAGCTTTTGCATTTTATTGGCTTAAATAAAAAGAGAACTTAAAGTTGTTTGTACAACGCAAGTATTCCATCCATAAAACTAGTCCAGGAATACCGTTTTTTGTGTTCTTTAAGATTTTCTTCAAATGCATTTTTGCCTAAGGAAAAATAGTCGACAATTGAATTGGCTATAGCTGGTGAGTTGGGCTCTGTTACTAAACCAGTTTCTTTATCCACCACTACTTCTTTCAATCCACCCACATTGGTCACAATCATAGGCAAATCAAAATGAAATGCTAAAGGGGTAACGCCACTTTGTGTAGCAGAAATATATGGTTGAACCAATACATCAGCAGCACTAAAGTAAAAGGGTATTTGATTTTCCGAGATAAATTGATCGTGAATGATTATCTGTTCAGTAAGTCCTTCTGCCGCAATAAGATCAGTATACTTTTCTTTTGCTTCATAAAATTCGCCTGCAATCAGTAGTTTAATACCTAAGTCTTTTATTCGTTGATCGGACATCGCTTTAATCAACAAATCAAGTCCCTTATATTGTCTGATGAAACCAAAAAATAACATTAATCCACCATCACTCTTAATATGTAATTTATCCAGAGCCTCCTGCTTAGATGTCTTCGTACCAAAATGATCAAAGACAGGATGAGGGAGCATGACTTTATGCTGCTTTATACAAAGGGTATTCATATCAGTGATTACCTCATTGCTTAACGCAATAAATGCATGTATGGGTTTTATAAAATAGCGTGTAAAAAGAGAATCACCAATTCGTTTTTCATGAGGAGTAATATTGTCTGCAATACAAATAATCTTGGTGTATTTGTTTTTTGCAACATACCTTAATATGGTGCCTAAGCAAGGGCCCATAAAGGGAATCCAATAGCGAACAATAATAATGTTTGGTTTCTTATCTCTTAATTCGCGTCCAACTTTAATCCAATTGAATGGGTTAATAGAATTGACCTTCTGTTTAATCGTCAAGTTCAGTGGGGGTGGTGCATCGGAAAACTGTGTTTTACCAGGAAATAAGAAGGAAGGGTATTGAAGTGAAAACGTATAGAGTTCTGTTTGATAACCTCGATCAGTAAATTCTTTAGCAAGGCGTTCTGTAAATGAAGCGATTCCTCCGCGATAAGGATAGGATGGCCCTAAGAATACAACTGACTGTGGTGTTGATTGGTCTTGCATAAATAAAGGCTAAATGCCTTTTTTGCATTCGATATTATACACATTCCGTTCAGGAGAATTTCTCGAAACCAGTTCGCCAATAAATCCAGCTAAAAAAAGTTGTGTTCCAATAATCATGGAAGTTAGTGCTAAAAAAAAGGAAGGACGATTGGTTAATGAAAAATGTATATCGTATACTTTGTTTCCTATTAAATATAGACTGATGATAAGTCCAATCATGAAGGCAAGTGATCCAAGTAATCCAAAAAATTGCATCGGTTTTTTTCCGAATTTGCCAATAAACATGATCGTAGTCAAATCCAGGAATCCATTTACAAAACGCTCTATTCCAAATTTGGATGTACCATATTTTCTAGCGCGATGTTCTACTTCCTTTTCAGCTATTTTAGTAAAACCTGCCCATTTTGATAGTACAGGAATATAGCGATGCATTTCCCCAT
Organism: Chitinophagaceae bacterium; assembly: GCA_947451935.1. Lineage (GTDB taxonomy): Bacteria > Bacteroidota > Bacteroidia > Chitinophagales > Chitinophagaceae > Pollutibacter. The sequence goes on along the minus strand of CANGBH010000046.1, from coordinate 4,888 downwards.
ATACCTCAATGTTCTTAATTACATTATGGTCGTAGGCTTTTAGTCCACAATTAAAATCGTGCAATTTAATACCCGACATTTTTCGGGTAACGGCATTAAAAAACTTAGAAGGTATATTCTTAGTTAATACGTTATCAAAGCGTTTTCTTTTCCAACCACTGATCAAATCAAGCTTATTGTCTTTAAGCATATGGTATAGACCAGGAATTTCATCAGGACTATCTTGAAGGTCTGCATCCATCGTGATGATTACATCACCTAACGCATCTCTAAATGCTACATTCAAGGCGGCACTTTTTCCGTAATTGCGTTTGAACTTAATTCCTTTTATACATGAGTTCTCTTCGTGTAAATGTTCTATTACTTCCCAAGAGGTATCGGTGCTTCCATCATCCACTAAAATTACTTCATAGCTAAAGCTATTGCTATCCATAACACGACGTATCCAAGAGCAAAGTTCTGGAAGTGATTCTGCTTCGTCTTTGAGTGGTATGATTACAGAAATATTCATTTACGCGTGTTGAAATGGAGTAGGAGGATTCTTTTTGGTAATAGCTGCACCAATCAATGAACCAATTGCACCAAAAAATAAAGTTCCAAAAATGGTGCCGCCTATAATAAGAGGCCAGAAAAATTTCTTTGTAAAACTCAATCCCATTTCAATTTGTTCATCTGAAGGTTGTGGATTTTGTTCTAGCATTTTTTGTCTAGTTATTTCCAACATTTTATCTAGCATTTCAGGGAAGGCCAAATTAAAAATTACTTGAAAGACTAGGATCAAAATAGTAGCGAAAGCGCTTGCTTTAAATCCAAAAGCAAACAAATCTCCAAAACTCAATTGATTCTGTTTTGCATTTCCATAATCACGAACGAAATAAATCAACGCGATAAACATTAAAACGGTACTAATCCAACCAAGTTTCTGATTTTGAATTTGATCTGTAATAATGAGGATAACAGACGATAAAATCGTGATAGCACCCATGATGCCGCCAACTAAGAAATGCGTTACGGGTTTCTTTTCCATAGTAGAATTAGCTTAAGTGAATGGTTTTGTTTAAAATAGTACCTAACACTTTTCCTTTTAATTTTTTTCCAATAAAAGGAGAATTAGAACATTTTGATTTGATATCTGAGGCTGAAAACTCATATTCAATGGCTGGATTGAAAAGAGTGAGGTCAGCTGTAGACCCTATTTCAATCGTATTATTCAAGTTGACTATTTTCCTCGGATTTACACATATCAACTCCAATATTTTGTCGATGTCTATATGTAAGATACCTAGTACACCAAATGCAGATTCTAATCCGACCATGCCTGCACCAGCATATTCAAATTCACAATTTTTCAGGTCGAGGTTTTGAGCCGTATGGTGAGAGCTAATGCAATCGATATCACCTTTTTTTAAAGATTCAATTAGCGCTAACCTTTCTTTATCTGTGCGAAGTGGTGGATTGACTTTTAGGTTTGTGTTGTAATCAATCAGATCAGTTTCCGCGAAATATAAGTGATGTGGTGTAGCAGAAACGGTCACGTTAATTCCTGCTTGTTTAGCGTTTCGGATTGTATCGATTGATTTTTGAGTCGTTACTCCTGTTAGGTGCAGTTGAGAATCGGTGTATTGAGCCAGTTCAATATCTCTAGACACCATGATATCTTCAGCGAGGGCTGGTTTTCCGGGTAGTCCAATTTGGGTGGATACAATTCCTTCATTCATTTGTCCATTTGGAGCCACTGATTGGTCTTCTGGGAGTTGAATGATGAGTCCGTTGAATGCTTTCACATATTGCAGGGCTTTGATCATTAATCCGGATGACTGCACTGGTTTTGAACCGTCACTGAAGGCTAGGGCGCCTGCGGTTTTCATTTCAACCATTTCCGTCAATTCTTTTCCTTCGGTGTTTTTAGTGATGGCACCTATGGGATGGAGGTTGACGGGAAAGGGGTGATGATGCTCTGTGATATAGTGAACTCCGGTTTTGTTTTGGACTACGGGTTTTGAATTCGGGGTTAATAATACATGGGTGAAACCACCTTTAGCCGATGCGGCGGCTATAGAGTTTAGCGAATCTTTGTGTTCATAGCCAGGGTCGGTGCCTGATACAAATAGATCTACCCAACCTGGAGAAACGTGGAGGTGTTCAGATTCAATAATCTGATCTGCTTTTGCTTTTACGTTGTTGCCTATTTCTGTAATAATTCCGTTTGATATCAATAAATCAACTGATTTATTGTGGAATGTGGAGTGGATATCCTTTATCAGTGCGTTGCGGACGAGAATCGTCATAATTGAGGAATTAAGCGAAGATAAATGATTGTAGGTAATTTACGAACAGTTATGGGCTAAAATAAGCATAGTTTCAATAACTTTGACACCTCCTTTCGGGAAGTGGCGCAGTCCGGTAGCGCACTAGGCTGGGGGTCTAGGGGTCGCAGGTTCGAATCCTGTCTTCCCGACATACAAGAAGCTAGCACGCCAGTGCTGGCTTTTTTTATTGGGCGATTTGTGTGCTTGCACACAAAAGCGCACAAGAAAAAAGCCATTACGAGCGGAGCGAGTTAGCTTCTTGTTTGTCTACTCCCTCCCAAGTATGGCCGAAGGCAATCCTGTCTTCCCGACAGAAGAGCATCGAAAAATTGGTACTCTTCTTTTTGCTCTGTTCCTTTTTAGAATCGAATTTTACTTTAAGAACTATTCTTAATTGCTTTTTAAATGAAAAAAATCAACTTCCCGAAAGGGGTTATTAGAAATATTTTTGGGTTGGGGAAAGTAATTATCAATCTTTTAAACAACGAATCGAAAATCCAGAATTTTTAGAAAAATAATTTTTAAAAACTTGGCTATTCACTGAGTATAAGCCTCTATAAAATCCGTTTTGTATATCAAATTGAGTTGAGCTCCAAAAAAATCCACCATACCCTAACTCTACAAATTCTGAGGAACCCCCAAAATTTCTATAGCCTCCGGGTAGTGCGTTGAATCCAGTTGAATTTGTTGCTCCAACATTAGGACTCGACCAATGTGAAGTACTTAATTCTTTTAAATCTCCTCCTGCATTTGTATTTAGGACACATGTACTACAAGAAATATCTACGCTAAAATCTAAGTATTTTATTAATGAGTCAAATTCGATATTAGAGGGTACATGATAACCATTGGGTGCTAGACCTCGTGAATCATTAACTGCATACCAATTATAGAGCTTGCCATATATGGCTGCATAAGTAGCTGAATCGTTATTGTAATAACAATAAGCACCAGTTGTTAAAGACCCCCAGGTTGCAGCATCAGTAACCTTAGGAATTAAATCTCCATTTCTATATGTACTAACATTCAGATTTTTTGACATCCATATTTGGCTTCCAATTGTAACTGACTCATAGGCATCCTTCATTGTAGTAAAAGTTGAATCTGCACTATACGTTATCCCTTTACCATTCTCAGCCTTGATTCTGTAGTGATAGGTTGTTAGTGAGTCGAGAGAACTAATATCTGCTGAAACACTCCTCGCTGTATCGCCATACAAGAAGGATTCTTTAGCTACAATCGATGAACTATAGCTACTAGTCAATCCATATTCAAACGTTACAGTTGTTTCTGCCCCATTGGGATTAACTATTCCATTTAATGTAGCTGTATGGTTGAGTATTATAGTAGCTGCTTTTGACTCTGCAGAAGGCTTTTGTGCACTTTGTACTAAAAATACATTGATATACTTATCAAAGTCAGGAATACTAGCTGTAACACCTAAATCTTGATAACGCTTTATTAAGTTTTGTCTAATGGAATCGAGGTGTAAAGATTTTGCATTAGCTATGAGTTTAGCCATCACTACAGTATTGGACATCACTCCATCATCTTCTAAATCAGCAGATATTGTAGCTAAAAGCTCTGACATATCTCCAACAGATAGTTCACCTTGAATAATAAGAGATATAGCCAGTAAAATAGCATTAGCATCCCCAGCTGTAGCTATATCGAGTTTCTCAGAAACAGCACTCTGTGCTATTTGAATACCAAAAATGCCAAATATTTCCTGCTGAGCAGTCTTTTTTGCTTCAGCGAATGTTTTACCACTTTTTACTAAGGATTCCACTCTTCTTTTCTCTAAATGTGTAAGGATGTTTACGTTAATGGAAGAAGCATCTGTAACATCAGAAAGGGCATTGAGCGATAACTGGGTTGATGTAATTGCTCCCAAAGACTCATTGTAATAGAACCCACTAGCAGTAAACTGAACATATTTAGACGATAACTCTACACTTATAAGTTCAAAACTTCCTTTATTGTCTGTAATCTGTGTATTAAACACCTTTCCTGTTTGGGCAAGTTTATCATCCAATACATACATCACTATCTGTGTACCATTAATGTATGGACCCTTTTGCACCAATCCACTGATCTTATCCTTCTTAATAGTAGTAACAGGAGTAACCCCAGTCGAATTTTCTACTTTTTTACAACCCCCAAAAAGAATAAAGAGTATGATTAAACTAGTAGTTATTTTTTTCATGATTAAGTGTATTAAAAGTAAAGATGAAAAATATATTTTTATATGACTAAATACATCAGTGCAAAACTAGCTTGAATAGAATTCAGTGTTAGAGAATCAGCTTTAGATTGAGAACATATTTATTTCTTTAATATGTGAATCAGATTAAGCCAACTCTTTTTCCATTACCCTTTATTCCCCCTTCTGAAACGACAAATTACTTAAAGCAATCGTATACTCTTTCGTTGACGATGAATAGTTAACGGTATACGACTTCGGATACCATCCATCTTGCTGAAATGCTGCTGGCTGACGTAAAGCAGTTTCTGAATTGGGTTGCGACATTAAATAATCATGGGTAATCATCGGCTCCCAGAATATAAACTGTCCATTG
>CANGBH010000045.1 GCA_947451935.1 Chitinophagaceae bacterium | reverse complement strand
TCATTCATCTCCAGCAGTTTCTGCTTTTCCATTAGTTCCCCGTTGAGGTTACTGCCTACAAAATGAATGAGGAAAGCTGGATTTTCAATATTTCGTAAAATAATGGAGGCTTCTGTAGGAATGTTGGGGGACAATTGAATTATTTGTCCGGCAAGGTCTTTAATGGAAGCAACTGATGCGTCGAATGGTTGATCATCATTAATGATTTCATCCTCGAGTGTTTCGATTTCTCCTTTAAAATAGGGATCTTCTGAGGTAATCCTTTTTAATGAAAATCTTCTTTTCCCTTGAAGGATTGCTGTAGTTCCTCCATCAGGCATTTTAATCAATTTGATGATTTTGGCTACCGTACCAATATTCACCAAGTCTGCAATGCCCGGATCTTCTACATTGCTGTCTTTTTGTGCAAGCACTCCAACTAATTTGTCAGTTTTATACGACTCTGCGATGGCTTTAATGGATTTATCCCTACCCACTGTGATGGGTATAACAACTCCAGGGAACAGGACTGTATTTCGAAGTGGAAGCAAGGGTAATTCACTAGGAATAACGGTTTCATCTGCTCCATCACCCTCCCCTTCGTTTAGCGGAATAATGGGCATGAAATCCATTTCATCTTCCTGCTGCATATATTTCTTCATTAAATCCATATCAAAGTTTTTGCGTCAACTTGGCAGATTCATTATAAAATCAATGAAAGTGCAGTGAACCCTCTATATATGTCAACTTTAATGCCATAAAAAAAGGTCCTAGTTTTTCACCAGGACCTTTTAGTCATTCCGTTGAATTATTTATAGTGTGAATCCTAATCCTGCTTGCAATGATTGTGACCTCCATTTATCTCGATTATCAATATCATTTAGGTTAGATAGCCCTACAACATACCTTGCATATACCCTAAATTTCAAGACATTGAGTTGTGCTCCAGCTAACACGGAGATGTCTCCTTTTTTAAAGGCATCAGTACCATTGGCAACCAGCGTTCTCGTTTGATTCATCAACACGCCAAATTGTGGTCCGGCATGAAAGGTAATGAATGGGATAGGCTTATATGCCAAGAGCACTGGTATACTTAGATAGTGAAGCTTAATATCTGAGACATTTGCAAGTGATACACTACTATATAAAGCAGAATAAGAATTGCCTACTCGCAGGTTTGTTTCACTAAACAATACCTCAGGCGCCAATCCAAATTTTTTAGTAAACATCAATTCGGAAAATATACCAGCATGGTAACCGAAATGAAAACCACTTTGAAATGACTTTCCAGAGGCGTCTGAAAGGGTTGCGCCAACTTTTGCACCAATGTGAACTCCCTGTGCGCTGCCTGATGTGACTAAGAAGAATAAGACAATAATTGCGAATACGTTTTTCATATTATACGATTTAGATTTTACTATTACGATACAAGATTAGTGTTCTTTCAGATGAAAAACGATGATACGAACATTAAAAAAATGATAAAATACTAAAAAGTTAATCCAACGCTCACATTAAAAATATGGCTTAGTTGATTTCCTGATGTATTATTCAAATAGTACCCTAAAAAATAGCCCGTAGAAAAAGATACAGCATCTTTAATGTAGGTAAGATTTGCTGAAAGGGCTATGGTTTGAAGGGATACCTGTGAAGTAGTTGAATTTGCATTTGTGCGAAGGCGATATATTTTTCGTATACGATCATCGTTGATTTCCCTCTCAGGCCTTTCTGGAATTTGCATTGTGGATTTTATTCCAAATGACTGCATTCCTCCAATTACATTTATTTGAGGCACAAATGTCAACGCATCTTTCTTTGTAAAAATATGATCAAAAACAAATGAATGAGATAATCCAGCAATCAAGGATAGATCATTTAGTGTAACCTTTGATGTATCTGAAATCCACCGATAATTACCATTCAATTTGATTGGAATGACAGAAATGTCTTTGTATTCTCCTTCTGCCCAGCCAAATGCCAAAGATGGTCTAAGCCATTTTTTTCTACCTTGAACATAAGCATATACCTCATGTTCATAAGGTGTAGAAACAGCAGACAACTTTTTTATATAATAGGAATATGACACGCCATACATTATCTTTTTATTTATTTTATCAAAAGAAGGAGATAATGCTGTTTGATATAATGAAAACTGACCATCAATAGTCCTCATATAGGAAGTTGCAGAAATACCTAATCCTGTTTTATGATAATACGATATTGATGGTGATACTGCCATGCCGCTATTGCTATATTGCTGAGCATTGAAGGCATTATTTTTAGTACTATATAATCTATTACTAACCGAAGTATAGAAGGAAAAGAAGCTAACAGGCTTATTCATTGAATCCAACAAGGACCTTAACTCAACCAACAAACTATCATTTTTCAACGAGGATAATGCTGAGTACGTTGATGCTGAATCAGCATTCGATATATCAGATTGAGCAAATGAGAAACTCGATAAAAATAAAAATAATACGAAAATAGAAATGCGTGTAGAAGAAGACTTTTTGTGCACGTTCATCATAAAATCATAATTCATTCAACATTCAATTCCAATCGTAGAATTGAATAAAGAACGAAAATAACTGCTATTTATTTAAATTCTATGTTAAAAAATTAAGCAAGTTCTATCAAGGTAATTTCTGGAAGCATTCCAACACGACCGGGGTAGCCAAGAAAACCAAATCCCCTATTCACATATAATTTTTGATGCTTGTTGTTATATATTCCTGCCCATTGTTTATACATGTATTGAACGGGACTCCAACGAAATCCAGGTATTTCAACGCCGAACTGCATACCATGCGTATGGCCAGATAACATTAAATCTATATCATTGAAAGATTTACAAACTTCAGCTTCCCAATGACTTGGGTCATGACTCATCAATAATTTGAAAGAGTGTGCTTCTGAGCCAGTGTATGCTTTTTTAAGGTCACCATATTTGCTAAAATTTCCTTTTGCACCCCAATTTTCAACTCCAATTAACGCGATGGTCTCATTTTCTTTTTCTAGAACAACATGCTCATTCAACAATAGCCTCCAACCCATGTTTCGATGAACGTCTTTTAGCTTAGAAAGATTTTCTGCCTTTTTCTCGACACTTCCCCATTGTTTGTAGTCACCATAATCATGATTTCCAAGAATACTAAACACCCCCATAGGTGCATTTAAGGCTGAAAAAACCGAAGCGAGTTCATCCATTTCAACTGCTTCATTATTAACCAAATCACCTGTGAATAAAATTATATCAGGCTTTTGTTGCATGATTTTATGCACTCCTTTTTCAACAGCTTGCTTATCCTGTAAGCTTCCAGAATGAATATCAGAAATATGAATAATTTTTAGTCCTCTAAATGCTGTAGGTAAGTTTTCAAAATGAAGTTTTACTTTTTCAAGTTGGTATTTATATTTGTTTCCAAAGCCATAGATCAATGTACCAAACAATCCAGAACCGATACCCAATCCAAGCCACGAAATAAAGACTGATCTAGGTATACCGTTGTTTGTTGTATTTTTTGATGAAGAAAATGCTGAGATAGCTGTTGTTCCTCCCCATTGTAATATCCTTCTTAAATCATCCACCAAAAAGAATAGGGCGGCAACTAATTTAGCGATGAAAAAACCGAGTAAAATGGCAACAACATAATTTTTGACGAAAGAAGGGAGAGATTCATACTTCAGGTAAGGGGAACTAACAAAAAAAAGAACTGCTAAAATCGTGAACGACCAGTACACTCCATAGATTAAGAACTTAGTCCTCGAGGACAAATTTGACGTAACTAATTTGATGGATTGAAATACATAAAAGTCAACCAACAGCATAATCAAAATAAAAACCCAAGACCCTAACATTCTTTTCATAGCTAAAATTTTATAAACTCCTTAACCTGCTGTTCAATGGCGATTAAGGTCTTTTCATCATTCAGTACATCACCTTCATCTAGTAAATGGTGTACCAGAGATATAGGCAGTCGATTGGGGTGAACGAATACATTCATGTAATTCAAACTCCCCGTTAAATGCTCCAAGCCCCTGATATTGCCACCCCTTCCTGTTGATATTCCCGTAAGTAATGCTTTTTTTCCACTCCAACATTCCTTAATGGCACAAAGATCGATCATTGTCTTGAAAACACCCGGGTAACTTCCATTGTATTCAGGCATCAACAATATAAATTTTTGAGTGGGAATCAATACCCTTGTCTCAAATTCGATGAACGATTCAGACCTATAGTTCAAGTCTAACCCAGAAAGGGCATATAATTCAGCTTGAATTCCTTGTTTATGCAGTATTTGCTGGTATGATTCACCAATTTTAGCGGAATTGCTTTCTAGTCGATTTGTCCCTGCAATGATTGTGTACATACCTCTTCCCCCCTTTACTACACTAACATTATTTTAAGCATATTGTTCCCTTAAATGCAGCTGAAATCATTATTTTTGTTGTCCACCCCTCAATTCTTGAAAGGGGCCAAGGTTAACTACCCATGAGGGATTATTTCACTATGGGATATCAAAATGCGATCGTCGAGGCAAAATTTGTTGAAGTGAAAAATACTTTTGGCGTTCATTATGATACCTTTGCGAGCATCAAGATTGACCAGGCTACAGCAATTTCCCATTTTTCAGATAGTGGTGTGGAATTTGCTCTACCTGAAATAGGCACAACGATAAATATTTAATATTTTACAAAAAAGTAGAAGGCAATGGCTCGAATAATTGGGGTAGCGAATCAAAAAGGCGGAGTTGGAAAAACCACCACTGCTATAAACCTAGCAGCGAGCTTAGCTGTATTAGAATATAAAACCTTACTGGTGGATGCTGACCCTCAGGCCAACAGCACCTCAGGTATTGGATTTGACTTACAGAACATTCAACAGAGCATTTATGATTGCATGGTTGGAGAAGCTAAAGCAAAGGATGTTATCTTAAAAACTGAAATACCAAATTTAGACCTCATACCATCGCATATTGATTTAGTGGGTGCCGAATTAGAAATGATCAATTATCCTCAACGGGAAAACGTCATTAAAAAAGCACTTGACGAAATTAGAGATGAATATGATTTCATTGTACTGGATTGCTCACCTTCACTTGGACTTATCACCGTTAATGCATTAGTTGCCTCCGACTCTGTTGTGATTCCAGTTCAGGCAGAATTTTTCGCATTAGAAGGGCTTGGGAAATTACTTAATACCATTAAAATTGTTCAAAGCAGACTAAATACAAATTTAGAAATAGAAGGTATTTTGATGACAATGTTTGACGGTCGACTTAGGTTATGTAATCAAATTGTAAGTGAGGTGAGAAGGCATTTCGAGGATATGGTATTTGATACGCTCATTTACCGTAATACCAGATTAAGTGAGGCTCCAAGCGTTGGAAAGCCTGTTATTCTATACGATGCCGAGAGCAAAGGCGCTATCAACTATTTGAGTCTTGCCAAGGAGATACTTCAGAAAAACAATATGACAAAGATCAAACAATCTGAAAGGACTTTAAATTCTGAGAATGAGTAATAATCCAACAAATAAAAAAGACGCTTTAAACAGAGGCATACGTTCATTACTTGGAAGCATTGATGCAGACATGAAAAATGCTGCTGGTAACCTTAAGTCTGAAGTGGTTACCAAGACCACGTCAATATCAAAAATTGCAATAGATGAAATTGTTGCAAATCCTAGACAACCTAGGCAAGATTTTGACCCAAAAGCCATAGAGGAATTAGCTCAATCAATTAGATTACACGATATCATTCAACCCCTAACGGTCACTAAACTCCCAAGTGGAAAATATAAACTGATTGCGGGTGAAAGAAGGTGGCGTGCATCTAAAATTGCAGGCATTACAGAGGTCCCTGTTTATATTAGGGAAGTAAATGATCAACAAATACTAGAATTAGCCCTCCTAGAGAATTTACAAAGAGAAAATCTTAATGCTATAGAGATTGGATTAAGCTATCAGCGCTTAATGGATGAATGTAATATGACTCATGAGCAGGTGGCAACTAGAATGGGAATGGATAGAAGTACTGTCTCAAACTATGTGCGCATGCTAAAACTCCCTCCAGATATTGTAGTGGCTGTACGAAATGGATCATTGTCTATGGGCCATGCTAGAGCATTGATTAATGTCGGAGAAGTTGAAAAACAACTTTTTGTTTTCAATACCATCTTATCAAAAAAAATGTCTGTTAGGCAAACAGAAGAATTGGTAAAACAACTCTATAGGCCATCTAAAAAAGGAACAGAAAAAGAACGAAAGCCTCAACCACAGTTTCAAAAAATTGAAGATCAGATGTCTTCTCATTTTGGAACTAAAATAAAAGTTGAGCATCAGCAGACAGGAAAGGGAAAAATAATCATGGAGTACTATTCCCTAGAAGAGCTAAATGCCTTATTAGATAAAATGAACGTGACTATTCATTAATATGAATCAACGGATCATACCATTTTGCCTTACATTACTGTTATCGACTGGACTATTGTCTGTCTACTCACAAAACATAGAAGAGAATCGAGATTCTATCATAACCACAAAAAAGATTGACACTTCTCGAAAAATAGACAAAGCGGACACTTCCAAAAAAGTCAAATCAATTGCTTCTAAAGCAGCACTACGTTCTGCTTTGCTGCCAGGGCTTGGTCAGATTTATAATAAAAAATATTGGAAAGTTCCGATAGTATATGGAGCATTGGCTATTCCTGTTTCCTTGTTTAGCTATAACAGAACTTGGTATAAAAAAACAAGGTTTGCTTTTTCCGTGAGAACGCTGAAAGACTCATCAAATTTTCCTAACATAGATCCACAGTTAGAACCACTTTCTACCCCATCGTTGAAGTTATATCGAAATGAATTTAGGAAAAATATGGATTTTTCAGTCATTGGCCTGCTTTTACTTTGGGGAATAAATATTGTCGACGCTACAGTAGACGGGCATATGAGAACCTTTGACATCAGCGATGAGATAACGCTTGGGATTAAGCCTACGATAAGCAACAATCTTGGTGGTGGCGGAATTAGCATGATTCTGAGCTTTAAGCAAAAGGATAATCATGCAAAAACTATTTCATTTTAGTAACAAAGGAATTATCTTCAATTCTAAATATTTTGAGCATGAACATTGCGCTTGTAGGATATGGTAAAATGGGGAAGATTATAGAGCAGATTGCGCTTGAACGAGGCCATCAGATTTCCGCGAAAATTGACCTCGACACCCTATCGTCATTTAACGCAGAAACATTTTCAGGTGTAGATGTTGCTATTGAATTTACTAGTCCACACACAGCACTTCAGAATATATTAAAATGCATTGAACTAACTACCCCTGTTGTTTGTGGGTCAACTGGTTGGTTAGCTGATCTTCCTGTGATTGAAGAAAAAATTTCAACACAAGGTGGCAGCTTTCTTTATTCAAGTAACTTTAGTATTGGCGTAAATATATTTTTTGAAGTAAATAAAAAACTTGCGCAATTGATGAATGGCATTCCACAATATGATGTTTCTATTCGGGAGGTTCACCATACCCAAAAGAAAGATGCACCAAGCGGAACGGCTATTACACTAGCGGAGGGTGTTCTGGAAAACAACAATGCTAAAAAGAGTTGGGTAAATCATGAAAGTGATGTGAAAAATGAATTGCAGATTGTAAGTGAACGCATTGATCCATTTCCTGGATTACATGAAGTGAAGTATTCTTCATCCATTGATGATATCATCATAACCCATAATGCACATAACAGAAATGGTTTTGCATTAGGCGCTGTCATGGCAGCTGAATTTATTCACAATAAAAAAGGCATCTTTACCATGAAAGATGTCTTGGGATTTGGAAATTAATACGAGTATGTTAAACAAAAAAACACAGTACGCGATTAAGGCATTGATTTATCTAGCAGAACAGCAAGACAAAGGACCAGTGCTGATTGCAGACATTTCGAAGAAGAAAAAAATCCCACTCAAGTTTTTAGAAAACATATTACTTGAATTAAAAAAAGAAGGTATTCTTGCCAGCAAAAAAGGTAAGGGAGGTGGCTACTTTTTAAATGTGCCAGCCTCAAAAGTACCTATTGCCGATATTATTCGAAAAATTGATGGACCAATTGCTATGCTACCTTGTGCAAGTCTTTATTTTTATGAGCGATGTAAAAATTGTGATGAAAAAAATTGTGGCCTTCACGATATCATGATTCAAGTAAGGGATGCCAACTTAAAAATACTTGAAAACAAAACTATTGCTGACTTACTCAATCCAATCAAGAAAAAATAATACTACACCATATTCAATATTGGCTAACTCATTAGCTCCATTGAATCAAGCTAAGTATTTTCTCTAAATAATTTGCATCTATCTGATCAAATGAATTGAGCGAATCACTATCTACGTCTAAGACACCAACGACATTTCCTTGAGGCTTTATAGGAATTACAATTTCACTTTTTGATAGGCTGCTGCACGCTATATGTCCAGGAAATTCAGAAACATCTGGTACAATCAAGGTTATCCCCTTATCCCAAGCTGATCCACATACACCTCTTCCCCGTTGTATTCTCGTACAGGCAACTGGTCCTTGAAATGGGCCCAACACGAGCTCATCTTTTTTCACAAGGTAAAATCCAACCCAAAAAAATCCAAACTGTTGTTTTAATGCTGCTGCCACATTAGACAAATTTGCAACTAAGTCATCTTCCCCATCCAATAAACCTTCAATCTTAGGGATTAAATGAACATATTGATCTTCTTTGCTACCTAATGTTACGTGTAAATCTTCTGCCATGCTGAAAAAATTTAGTGCTGAAAACTATTTTATCAATGCGAGGATGACAAATTCATTAACATGTCCTTTGTCATCGTAGCAAGATTGAATGCAGGTTTCCACCCCCAATCATTCTGTGCCGCAGTATCATCTATACTTTGCGGCCAACTTTCAGCAATGGACTGCCTATAATCAGGCGTATACAAAATATTGAAATCTGGAACATGCATTTTAATTTCAGCCGCAATTTCAGCAGGTGTGAAACTCATGGCTGCAATATTATATGAAGTTCTAACCTGTATTTTATCGGATGATGACTCCATCATTTCTATGGTTGCACGAATGGCGTCTTCCATATACATCATAGGCAAACGGGTATCTGGATTTAAAAAACATGAAAATGCTCTTTTCTCTTTAGCGGCATGAAAAATTTCAATGGCATAATCTGTTGTTCCTCCACCTGGTGAAGATTTATAACTTACTAATCCAGGATAACGTAAACTTCTTACATCTACTCCATATCGTTGATAATAATAGTTGCACCAAAACTCACCAGTATATTTGCTTATACCATATACGGTAGTAGGTTCAATAATAGTTTGCTGTGGGCAATTTACTTTAGGCGACGTTGGCCCGAATACCGCAATGCTGCTTGGCCAATACACTTTCTTTAGTTTTTCTTCTTTCGCTATGTCGAGCACATTCAAAAGAGATTGCATATTCAAATGCCATGCTAGATGAGGATTTTTTTCAGCTGTAGCAGACAACATGGCTGCTAATAAATAAACTTGTGTTATGTTTTGTCGAAGGATTTGAACGTGAAGCATTTCCTTGTTCATAACATCCAAACTAACATAAGGTCCAGTTCCCTTAAGAAGTTCATTCTCTTCCCTTAAATCAGATGCAATTACCTGAGAGCCCCCATATACTTTTCGAAGTGCAAGAGTGAGTTCCACCCCAATTTGGCCGCTAGCACCAATAACTAATATTTTTTCCTTCTTCATAGATGAGTACTATTCTACCTGCAAAAATAGAGATAATATCGGACGAAGTAGCTTATAGAATTATTTAACACGCTGTATCTTTGACAAATGAAAGACTTCTTAAAAGAACTTTTTGCAGGACAAGAAATTGATGAGAGCAATTTCTTTCTCATTGCTGGTCCATGTGTGATTGAGGATCAACACATGATGAATGCCATAGCAGAAAGAGTTTCTACTATGTGTAAAAATCTAGGTATCCCCTACATATTCAAGGCTTCATATCGGAAAGCCAATAGAACTAGCTCCTCATCATTTACAGGAATTGGTGATGAGTTAGGACTTTCATTACTAAAGCAGGTAGGAGAATCATTTTCACTCCCAACTACCACAGATATCCATGCACATGAGGAGGCAGCCATAGCAGCGCCATATGTTGATGTATTGCAGATTCCTGCTTTTTTATGTAGACAAACAGATTTATTGACAGCAGCAGGGGAAACTGGAAAAATCGTTAACATTAAAAAAGGCCAATTCATTAGTGGTGAAGCCATGAAATTTGCCGTTGATAAAATAAGAAAAACGGGTAACGACAAAATAATATTAACTGAGCGAGGCACCACATTTGGTTATCAGGATCTTGTGGTAGACTATAGAAATATTCCTCTCATGCAGGAGCATGGAGTTCCGGTAGTGATGGATTGTACCCACTCATTACAACAACCCAATCAAAGTAGTGGTATTACAGGAGGCAATCCGAAGTTAATCGGTACAATTGCAAAAGCAGCTATAGTTGCAGGGGCTGAAGGTCTATTTATAGAAACCCATCCTGATCCGTCAAAAGCACTAAGTGATGGCGCAAATATGCTTCAACTTGATTTATTGGAAGATTTACTGAAACAGCTTATCCGAATTCGCAAGGCCGTGCTGTAAGGATCAGTGATACTTTAATGGATTGCGCTTCCCTTGGAGGATGTATTGCTTAAGGTTCATCCAAAAAGCAACAAAGAAATAAACCACAATTGGGGAGCCTAGGGTGAGACAAGAGATATAGATGAAATACTTACGAATAGTGAAGGTTGACACCCCCATTAGTTCACCAATACGGGTGCAAACTCCGAAAACCTGCCATTCAATATAATTTCTGAGGCGATTCATCTATTCAAATATACCATTTCTGATTTATTTTTCATCATCTTGCTTGGTAAGGGGATATGAATTAATTAATTTCGCGATGCAAAATCGGTTGACATTAGGTTAGCCTGTAAAATTTACTCATTTTCAGAAAAATCAAAGCATATGGTATTCGACCTTAACCTCATTCAAAAGACATACAATGAATTGCCAACAAAAGTTGATGCCGCAAGAAAGGCTCTTGGTCGTCCCCTCACGCTGGCAGAGAAGATTCTCTATTCGCATTTATGGAAAGGTGTAGGAGTTTCTGATTTCGAGAGAGGTAAAGCCTATGTTGATTTTGCACCAGACCGTGTAGCTATGCAAGATGCCACTGCACAGATGGCCTTGTTGCAGTTCGATACGACGGGCAGAAAACAAGTGGCTGTTCCATCAACTGTACATTGCGACCATTTGATCGTTGCAAAGAATGAGAGCACCGTTGATCTTAAAAAGGCAGTTACCGAGAATGAAGAAGTATATGAATTTCTATCCTCCATCTCAAATAAATACGGTATTGGATTTTGGAAACCAGGAGCGGGTATTATTCACCAAGTTGTATTAGAAAATTATGCATTCCCAGGTGGAATGATGATTGGAACAGATTCTCATACTGTAAATGCAGGTGGATTAGGAATGATTGCCATTGGTGTAGGTGGAGCTGATGCTTGCGATGTAATGGCTGGTTTAAGTTGGGAATTGCTCATGCCAAAACTAATTGGAATTAAACTTACCGGTAAATTAAGTGGATGGGCTTCTCCAAAAGACGTTATCCTTAAAGTAGCTGGCATACTTACCGTAAAAGGTGGAACAAATGCTATTGTAGAATACTTTGGAGAAGGTGCTACAAGCATGAGTTGTACTGGTAAAGGCACTATTTGTAATATGGGTGCTGAAGTAGGTGCAACAACGTCTACGTTTGGATATGACGAGAGCATGAGTAGGTATTTAAAAGCCACAGGAAGAGCAGCCGTTGCAGAAGCAGCTGATGCAGTAAAAGCAGATTTGACAGGAGATCCAGAGGTATATGCAAATCCAGAAAAATATTTTGATAGGGTTATTGAAATAAACTTGAGTGAATTGGAACCGCATATCAATGGACCTTATACTCCAGATCTTGCTACACCGATTTCTCAAATGAAAGAGGCCGCTGCAAAAAACAACTGGCCAACAAAAGTAGAAGTAGGTTTGATTGGTAGCTGTACCAATTCTTCTTATGAAGATATTAGTAGAGCCGTAAGCCTAGCTAAACAAGTTTCAGAAAAAGGATTAAAAACCAAAGCTGAATTTACCATTACACCAGGAAGTGAATTGGTTCGCTATACAATCGACAGAGATGGGTTTCTTGATACATTCGCTCAAATTGGAGCAACCGTATTTGCAAATGCATGTGGGCCGTGCATAGGCATGTGGGACAGAATGGGTGCAGAAAAACAAGAACGCAACACCATCGTACATTCATTCAATAGGAATTTTTCTAAACGAGCTGATGGGAACCCTAATACACTAGCTTTCGTAGCGAGTCCGGAAATTGTAACTGCCCTTGCGATTGCAGGCGACCTTACCTTCAATCCATTGACAGACACCTTGATTAATGAAAAAGGAGAATCAGTTAAACTTGATCCTCCAAGTGGCGACGAGTTGCCATCAAAAGGCTTTGACGCTGAAGATCCAGGATATCAAGCACCTGCAGAAGATGGAACAACAGTTCAGGTTAGTGTAAAATCAGACAGCAAACGACTTCAACTGCTCTATCCTTTCCCAGCTTGGAAAGGCCAAGACCTCAAAGGATTAAAACTTCTGATTAAGGCAAAAGGAAAGTGTACCACAGATCATATCTCTATGGCAGGTCCATGGTTGAAGTTTAGAGGACATCTAGACAACATCAGCAACAACATGCTCATCGGTGCGATCAACTTCTTTAACGAAAAAACAGATAGTGTAAAAAATCAACTTACAGGTGAATATGGTACAGTGCCATTGACACAACGTGCTTATAAAGCTGCTGGCGTTGGAAGTTTAGTTGTTGGTGATGAGAACTATGGCGAAGGATCTTCAAGAGAACACGCTGCCATGGAACCTAGGCATCTAGGTGTAAGTGCAGTATTGGTAAAATCGTTTGCACGTATTCACGAAACAAACTTGAAAAAACAAGGAATGTTGGCGTTGACATTTGCGAATAAAGAAGATTACACTAAAATTCAAGAAGACGACAACATCGATATCGTTGGGTTGACAACCTTTACCCCAGGTAAGTCACTTGAACTTGTATTAAACCACCAAGATGGGTCAACTGAAACATTGGAAGTGTTGCATAGTTATAATGAACAACAAATTGAATGGTTTAAAGCTGGTGGCGCTTTGAATGTTATTCGCGCTAACTCAATCTAAACTAAGCTCATAACGTCTTTATAAAAGTCCTGATCATAGATCAGGACTTTTTAATTTATCCAATACCAGAAGTCCATTATAAGTACACTTAATACTGTCTAAATAATTTATATTCGAAGTACAATACGATTAACCATGAAATCTTTTTTAACCGGACTATGTATAGCCTTTTTAATTTCTTGGTGTCCAAGCCACCAACCGGATGTCGCAGCATTTGAAGATTACCTTTCTGACATAAAAAATGAGTTAAAAAAAGAATGGCCGGCAAATAAAACCATCAACTTGGTTTTTCATGGACATTCAGTTCCAGCAGGGTATTTCAAAACACCTGTAGTCAATACCATGGATGCCTACCCTATGCAGGTCTTTGCCCAATTAAAAACGAACTATCCACTTGCAGTCATAAATGTTATCAATACTTCGATTGGTGGAGAAAATTCAGAACATGGACAAAAACGATTTAGAAAAGATGTATTAAGTCATCGTCCCGATGTCATCTTTATTGACTACGCATTGAATGACAGAGGAATCGGATTATCTAAAGCAAAGAAGGCATGGTCTGCTATGATAAGAGCCGCGCTAAATAAACACTGCAAAGTTATTTTGCTTACCCCATCTCCAGACCAACGCGATGATATCTTAGACACCCATACTGAGCTTCAACAACATGCAGATCAAATTATTGAGTTAGCGAAAGAATTTAATGTTGGGCTCATTGATAGCTATGGTATATTTAAGAAACAAGTTGAAGCTGGTATACCACTCCCCTCTATGATGTCGCAAGTAAATCATCCAAATAAAAAGGGACATGAACTTATTGCGAATGAAATAATACGGTATTTCAATTAATCAGTTATTGCACAAATAATCACAGAAGATATTTAAACATCAAGAAAAATGCGCTCTACGTTATCATATGCTATACTGTTTATGATGCTTTGCATGACAGCACAGGATTTGTCAGCGCAAACTAAACAAACAAACTCAACAATTCAGCATAGTCAGCTCATCCGTCATGTAAAAATTATTGATGGTACAGGTCGTATAGCATTTGAAGGATCCGTTAGGATACAGGATGATAAAATTTCTGCAATTGGGGAGCTTGAACCTATTAAGGGTGAACAAGTTATTGAGGGCAAAGGACTGATATTATGTCCAGGATTTATTGATACCCATAGCCATCATTAT
>CANGBH010000044.1 GCA_947451935.1 Chitinophagaceae bacterium | reverse complement strand
TATTCAAAAAGGAGAGATGAAGCTTGGATCATTAGACGCTTTGCCTGTTGCTTTATTGGTTTTAGGTATTGGTCTTAGTATGGGAGGCCCAACCGGGTATTCAATAAATCCTGCACGGGATCTAGGACCAAGAATAATGCATAGTATTCTACCGATTCCAAACAAAGGCTCAGGGGATTGGTCATATGCTTGGATTCCAGTGATTGGTCCAATTGTCGGAGCAGTCATAGCAGCCTTAGTTTTTAGGTTATTATGACATTGAATTATTTATTTTAGGGGTAATATCAAAAAATCTTCATTTCTATTTTTCTAATCTACCCTTCCTCTTTATCTTTGCGGCCGAAAATAGACTCATTTCAATATAAAATAGAATTATGGCTATTACAGGAAAAGTTAAGCAAGTCATTGGCGCGGTTGTTGACGTACATTTTGAGGGTCAACTTCCTGAAATCTACAATGCATTAGAACTTGAAAGGGAAAATGGCGACAAGCTAGTGATGGAGGTTCAGCAACACCTTGGTGAACAAAGTGTTAGATGTATCGCGATGGATGGAACTGAAGGATTAGTAAGAGGGACTCCTGTTTTCGATACAGGCAAGGCTATTGCCATGCCAATCGGAGAATCCATAAATGGCCGCTTGTTTAATGTAACTGGAGACCCAATTGATGGATTGCCAGCAGTTTCAAAGGCAAATGGTCGTCCAATTCATGCTCAGCCTCCACGTTTTGAGGACCTTAGTACGGCTTCTGAAATTTTATATACTGGTATTAAAGTAATCGATTTGATTGAGCCTTATGCAAAAGGGGGAAAGATTGGATTGTTCGGAGGTGCTGGTGTGGGCAAAACAGTATTGATTCAAGAATTAATTAACAATATCGCGAAAGGTTATGGTGGTCTATCGGTTTTTGCCGGTGTAGGAGAGCGTACTCGTGAAGGGAATGATCTACTAAGAGAAATGATCGAAGCTGGTATTATGAAATATGGCGATGAGTTCAAGCATAGTATGGAAGAAGGTGGTTGGGACTTAGAGAAAGTGGATATGGAAGGCCTTAAAGATTCTAAAGCTACGTTTGTGTTCGGACAAATGAATGAACCACCTGGAGCGCGTGCTCGTGTTGCCTTGAGTGGACTTACTATCGCGGAATATTTCCGTGATGGTGACGGAGAAGGAAAAGGAAAGGATATCTTGTTCTTCGTTGATAATATCTTCCGTTTTACGCAGGCAGGATCTGAGGTATCAGCACTTCTTGGAAGGATGCCTTCTGCGGTTGGATATCAGCCAACTCTTGCCACTGAAATGGGATTGATGCAAGAAAGAATTACCTCAACCAGAAATGGTTCGATTACTTCTGTTCAAGCCGTTTATGTTCCTGCAGATGACCTTACCGATCCAGCTCCAGCAACAACATTTGCCCACCTTGATGCTACTACAGTATTGAGTAGGAAAATTGCTGACCTTGGTATCTATCCTGCGGTTGATCCGTTGGATTCAACATCACGAATTCTTACTCCAATGATTGTTGGAGATGCTCATTATAATTGCGCAAATAAGGTTAAGCTTATTTTACAACGCTACAAAGAATTGCAAGATATTATTGCAATTCTTGGAATGGATGAATTGAGCGATGAAGATAAATTAACTGTGAGCCGTGCAAGAAGGGTACAACGTTTCCTAAGTCAGCCTTTCCATGTGGCAGAGCAATTTACCGGTCTTAAAGGGGTATTCGTTAGCATCGAGGATACTATTCGTGGATTTAACATGATTATGGATGGTGAAGTGGATGAATATCCTGAAGCAGCATTCAACCTTGTTGGAACTATTGAAGATGCAATTGAGAAAGGTAAAAAAATGATGGAATCTGCAAAGTCTTAATGACTAAATCAAAATTAAAATCATGCAGATCGAAATACTAACACCAGAGAAGAAATTGTTTGCAGGTGATATCTATGGTGTTCAATTACCAGGTGTAGATGGTTCGTTTGAAGTACTTGAAAAGCATGCGCCTATGGTTAGTGCACTTGGATCAGGTGTTTTGAAATTATTATTAGACCGAAATGGCAAGGCAAGCAAGTATTCTATTGCAGGTGGATTCATCGAAGTGCTGAATAATAAAGTTACTATCTTGCTCGAAGGCGCAGTAGTAGCATAGTATTCGGTTTTATTTCTACTCAAGAAAAACTTTTCTGACGGCTTAACTAGCCTGAAGAATCATTATCCACTGACGTGTACAGAAGAAAGCTTTTAACAAGATTCGCAGTTTCTATTTGTTTTTTTATCAGCGGCTTGTTTTTTGCAACATGGGCCTCACGTATTCCTTCTATCAAAGATGCTTTTCATTATAATGAAGCTGAACTAGGTGCTGTCCTCTTTTCACTCCCCCTTGGAGCTTTGATTGCTCTTCCATTTGCAGGATGGATTGTACATAAATTTGGGAGCAAATTAATCAGTGCCTTTTCATTGATTTCGTATTCATCATTGCTTTACTTCATTTCAATAGTAGATACTACAACACTACTTTCTGTTACACTTTTCTTCTTTGGATTTATTGGAAACTTGTTGAACATAGCAATGAATACACAAGCTATTTCCGTTCAGCAAACAGAAACTAAGCCAATTCTATCAGGCTTTCATGGCATGTGGAGTGTCGGGGCATTTTCTGCTGCGTTGATTGGGGGTTGGACGATGAAGGAAAATTTTTCGACCCAACAACATCTTTCGTTGATTGGAGGTTTTGGATTAGTAATGAGTATACTTCTTTCATTTTATCTTATTGCTGATAAGGCTGTTGAACACCAAACAAAAATAATTGTACTTCCCAATAAAGGGTTATTGGTATTGGGCTTTATTTGTTTTTGTGCTGCGATGTGTGAAGGTGCCATGGCAGATTGGAGTTCATTGTATTACCGAAATCTGTTAGTGGGATTGCAAAAAGTTAGTACAGCTGGCTATATTTCATTTGCATTTTGTATGGCTGTTGGGAGGTTTATGGGTGACAGATTGGTTCAGCATTTTGGGTATAAAAAAGTATTGCAATTAAATGGTTTCTTCGTGTTGATTGGAATGGGAGGGGCTTTATTTATAAACTTACCTATTGCCGTAATTATTGGATTTTCTTTTGTGGGCTTAGGTGTGTCTTCAGTATTTCCCATTGTCTATTTCCTAGCAGCAAAAAGTAAGACTATGGCGCCATCAGCTGCCCTT
The DNA here is from genome assembly GCA_947451935.1 of Chitinophagaceae bacterium. GTDB lineage: Bacteria > Bacteroidota > Bacteroidia > Chitinophagales > Chitinophagaceae > Pollutibacter. Next base: position 11,492 of record CANGBH010000044.1, on the reverse strand, counting down.
GCCGCAGTTAGTAGTGTAGGATTTACGGGGTTTCTGTTAGGCCCACCTTGTATCGGATTTATTGCGCATCAAATTGGCCTTCGCCTTGCACTGATAGTTGTCTGCCTGCTTGGTTTTACTATGTGGTTATTAAGCAGATATGTGAAAGTAAATACAGATTAATTAAATGATGGATCTAAAGGGTAGTTGATGATGGGATGAAAATCATCATCTAGTTTTTTAACTGCATTTTCCCAAATTTTTCTTGGTGTTGTATGAAATACAATGTCATTTGTTGCAGAGGTGATTAGCCAGCTTTTTTCTTGCATTTCCTTTTTTAATTGCCCTTCTCCCCAGCCTGAATACCCAACAAAAAACTTAATTCCAGCTGAATCAATTTCGTGTTTTTGAATCAGCTGGGTTGCAATTTCAAAGTCACCTCCCCAATAAATATTATCATTTATAAGTTCTCCACCTGGTATGAGATGCGGAAAAATATGAAGAAAATGGATATGCTCTCGATTAACAGGTCCACCATTAAAAATTGGATATTTATACGCTTCAAATCCTTCAACAAGCTCAGCAATTGCAATATCAATAGGCTTGTTTATGGTGATTCCAAATGTTCCTTCTTGTTGGTGTTCACAAATCAAAACAACTGAACGTTGGAAATCCGGGTCTTTCAAAAATGGTTCTGCAATGAGTAGTGAACCTTTCTTAATCTTATTCATATGACTAATTTAACAAATTGTCCATTATTTCGTCTGGCTTGAAGCGGAAACAATTATTTTTTTTACTTGATAGCATCTTAAACCTACGTTAATTATTGCCTCATTCCGTATCTTCAATAATCTCGCTGCTTATTTTTGCATTCCATGAGAAAAAATTTCACATTAATAACGATACTAATTTCTTTGTCGCTTATTGGCACAATTTTAATTCAATACTCTTGGCTTAAAAATGTGCTTACCATCAAGAATGAGCAAATTCGTGATAAAGTAAATATGGCAGAGTATGAAGTCGTTGAGTCGTTAGTGGAAGCTAGTCAATTATCTATTCCTGCTTTGCCCTTGGATGTTTTGCCTAAAGATCCGAGTGAGGAGATTTTAAAAATGCTTGGAACTAAGTCAATTGCTGAACGATTTTCAGTGGAGGAAATAAATAAAAAGATCAATCTTGCATTTGAAGCAAATGGATTGAAGCACCCCAATTTTCAATTTGCAATAGTTCCTACAGCTACTATTTCAGGTCCAGAGTTGGCTTCGCCTGGTTTTGAAACTAAATATGCCCTTGGATTAAAAGATACTTCAAATCATTGGATCGATGTGTGGCCGTTGGTTTCATTAACAGATGCTGATGCGGCTAATATATTACCCAATGAAAAATTAATCATTGTCATTTCGGATATGCAAACATTTGTTCTGCGTTCTGTAGGATGGATGATACTTGCAGCGATATTCTTTTCATTAGTCATCATCACAGCATTTTATCTTACCATTAGAACCATATTAACACAAAAGAAGTTGAGTGAAATGAAGACTGACTTCATTAATAATATGACTCATGAATTGAGGACGCCATTGGCAACGATTTCAATTGCGGTGGACACACTAAAAAATGAAAGGGTAATAGGAGATAAAGATAAATTGGAATCAATTCGTGGTATTATCAAAGCCGAGAATAGTCGAATGAACGCTCAGGTAGAACAGATTCTTCAAGCCGCTCAATTGGATGTAAGTCAGGTGTTGAAAGATAAAGTCACGCTTCATGTTCATGAAGTATTGCAAAAAATAAGTGATAATTTTTCATTGCAGTTACAAGAAAAGAATGGCCACGTAGAGTTTAATTTTAACGCAACGGCTGATGCTGTTGCAGGACACCCAGTTCACTTTGTAAACATGTTGAGCAATTTAGTAGACAACGCATTAAAATATTCAAAGGAAGATATTGAGCCAATAATCGTAATTACCACAGCGAATTATAGAAATACAATTTTGATTACTGTTGAAGACAATGGTATTGGAATGAGCAAAGAAACCGCTTCGAAAGTATTTGATAAATTCTACAGAGCCCACACTGGGAATATCCACAACGTAAAAGGGTTTGGACTTGGTTTGAATTATACCAGGAAGATGGTTGATGCACACAAGGGGAAAATTCAAGTAGACAGTGTATTGGGTAAGGGAACAACTTTTACGATATCACTTCCCCTGGAGTGATCTATCTTACTTTCGTATTATTCAATGAAAAGTAATGAGCCATCTCCATAGCTGAGGAAGCGAAATTCATGCTGAAGGGCATACGCATAAAGCTCCTTCCATTTTTTTCCTACAATGGCTGCAATAATAAGAAGTAACGTGGATTGGGGTTGATGAAAATTTGTAATAAGACCTTGGGCAATTTTAAATTGATACCCTGGAGTGATGCAAATTCCTGTTGTTCCTGTAATAGATTCTATATTTTTATTCTCCATCATATCAATCAGTGCTTTTAATGCATCGTATTTTGATACACTTGATTTTGTTTGCAATGTTATATTCTCCCACTGATTAACATGTTGAATTTCGTTTTCATTGTTTAATTGAAGCACTTGCTTAACGCCTATCCAGTATAGGCTTTCTAAAGTTCTTAATGATGTTGTTCCTACTGCGATAATCATTTTATCATTATCGAGTAAATCCTCAATTATTTTTTTGCTCACTTCAAAATATTCCTCATGCATCGTATGTTCTGCAATTGTTTCGCTCGAGACAGGCTTAAACGTTCCAGCGCCAACATGCAATGTTAAAAACGACTGTGCTATATTTTTTTTATTGAGCGAATTAAAAATGTGTGGTGTGAAATGCAGTCCAGCCGTTGGAGCAGCTACTGATCCTTCTGTTTTAGCGTAGGCAGTCTGATACCTAAGACTGTCATCTGATGTGGCTTCCCTTTTAATATATGGTGGTAGAGGAATCTTTCCTGCCAATGAAATGATACTGGAAAAGTCTAATGATGCAGGCTTCCACGCAAATTCAACTTCATAATAATCATCATATTTCTTTTTTAGCAGAGCGCTAATAGTAATAGGATCATTTCCTGCAGTCGTGCAATAAATAGGTTCATTATTTTTCCACTTTTTGACACCACCGATCAAGCATTTCCAATTACTAGTTGAATTAGCTTGTAATGCTTGCTCATGGGGCATACTATTGGCGGGTTCTAAGAGAAATACTTCAATTTCACCACCTGTAATCTTTTTGAAAAGCATTCTTGCCGCAATCACTTTAGTATTATTAAATACTAAATGAGCATTTGAATTCAAGTAGTGGCTAATATTCTTGTATTGATCTTCTTTGATAAGTTGGTTTTGATAAATCAACAATTTTGATTCATCTCTATTGGCTGAAGGGGCCATGGCTATGGATTCTAGAGGGAGAGAATAGTTATATTCCTCCATTTTTATTTCCAATATCAAGGGTATGCTTTTTCCTCTATCCACAGCTTATGCACAGTTTGTTAACAAAATAATTATCTATACGCACATAAAATGCTGCAATTTTCTCTATAATCCTTTGCCAGAGCGTGTTGTAGCTGTGGATAAATATAGAATCTTCAATTGATGTATGAAAGTGGGAAATTGTGTTAATTTGTGTCATTATATGTTTATTTCTTTCTAAATCAATATAAATGATCGGCTTTTTAGGTGAATATGAGGCTACCCTCGACAGCAAAGGTAGGTTTCTTCTTCCGGCGGGCATAAAAAAACAGCTGCCTGAGGGAGTGCAACCTATTTTGGTGGTGAACAGGGGATTTGAAAAATGCCTTACTGTTTATCCGATTCAGAGCTGGACACCGATTTATGAAAAAATAAGCGCCTTAAATGACTTTGATCCTAAAGTAAGGGAGTTTAGAAGGCATTTTCTAAATGGCGCAATGCAAATAGAGCTTGATACCGCTGGAAGAATTTTGCTTCCTAAAAATTTGATGGAGCATGCTGGGTTGGAGAAAGATATTGTGTTGGTATCGGCGGTAAACAAATTGGAAATATGGGATAAAAATAAGTATCAGCAGTTCTTTGAAACTTTTTCACCTGAAGCCTTCAGTACACTTGCTGCTGAAGTAATGGCAAAAAAAGATCAGCCTTGAGTAAATAACATTCATTATGCCGGGAATTGATCAACAGGAGGTATTAGACAACAGTGGTAATGACTCCTATCATATTCCGGTCTTATTAAATGAAAGTGTAGAAGCACTCAATATTAATCCATCAGGGATATATGTTGATTGTACGTTTGGTGGCGGAGGACATTCGAAAGCAGTTCTCTCAAAATTAAACAAGGATGGCCGGTTGTATGCATTTGATCAGGATGAGGATGCTAGGGCGAATGTACCTGCTGATGATCGTTTGATTTTTATTCCACATAATTTTCGCCATCTTTCCCGCTTCCTTCGTTTACATAAAATTACTCAAGTTGATGGAATACTAGCAGACCTTGGTGTCAGCAGTCATCAATTCAATGAACCGTCTAGAGGCTTCTCCATTCGATTTGATGCTCCATTGGATATGCGAATGGATAAAAATGGAGACAAGACTGCTGCCGATCTATTGCGTACTACTTCTGCTGAAGCACTTCAACTCATTCTTCAAGAATTTGGGGAAGTCACCAATGCAAAAACAGTTGCGATGTTGTTGACTGATTTTTCAAAGCATGGGCCAATAAATACAATAAATGAATTGAAGGCAGTTCTCGCTCCAGTAGTGAAGGGAAATCCGAATAAATATTTCGCACAAGTGTTTCAAGCATTAAGGATGGCAGTTAACGAGGAGACTGAGGCGTTGAAAGATTTGCTAGATCAAACGGCTACATTAATAAAGCCAGGTGGCAGAATCCTCGTGATTACATTTCATAGCATAGAGGATCGCATCGTTAAAAATTACTTGAGGCATGGTAATCAACGTCTCCTAGAAAAAGATCCGATCTATGGAACACTTGAACAGTCGCCGTTTGAGCTTGTAAATAAAAAGCCAATAGAGCCTTCAGATGAGGAAGTTAAACGCAATCCAAGGTCTCGCAGTGCTAGGCTAAGAGTGGCTGTAAAGAGATAGATGATCAAATTAAGATAGGTTAAGAATACAGTTAGGTGAAATGAGTTTTAATATGAGTGAAGCAAAAAAGGTAGAAGAAACGCCAATTAAAAAAGGGCGGAAAAGTTTAATCAGCCAACAGATGTTGGTAAAGAATATACCCTTTTTTATTTTTCTCTCCTTACTGTCTGTTATATATATCTATAACGGACATCATGCTGAGAAGGCCATAAAAGATATAAATAAAACATCTCGAGAATTAAAAGAATTACAATACGAATATAAAATGATACGAAGTGAGTGGATGTTTAGTACGAAGCAATCAGAAGTAGTTAAGTCGGTAGAAGGATATGGAATTAAAGAAATACTTGAGCCACCAGTGAATTTATCAGATATAAACACAAATAAGAAATAAGCAATTTGGAAATCAGGAAAGACATATTATGGCGTAGTTATTTGGTGTTTTCCGGAATGCTCCTATTTGGAATATTCATTTTAGCTAAGGCATTCTATATACAGCGTGTTGAAGGAAATTATTGGAAAAGCTTAAGTGATTCGCTTCATCTTGAATATCGATCAATGGATGCAGAGCGTGGATCTATATTTAGTGAAGATGGAAGAATGTTGAGCAGCTCAATTCCTTTTTTTGATATCTATCTAGATTTTGGATCAGAAGGCATTCAAGAAAAAGATGGTGCTCGGTTTAAGGAGCATGTAGATAGTTTATCTATACAGCTTTCGACTATTCTCGCAGATAGAACTCCTGCATCATATAAAAAAGAGTTAGTGTCTGTTTTTAATAATAGGGATCGATATCACTTGTTGAAAAAAAATATTGATTTTAGCCAGTATACTCAGTTGAGAGGTACAACTTTTATAAAAAAGAATAAAAATAAAAACGGGTTCATATTTTTTGAAAAGGAAAAACGCCTTACTCCATTTGGATTATTGGCTAATAGAACCATTGGATTATCAAGGGAATACCTGGATTCAGCAGGAAATCTAGTGAGTAAAAACGTGGGTCTAGAAAAAACATACGATAGTTTGCTAAAAGGAAAAACGGGAACGAGATTAGTTCGTCGAATTTCTGGTGGCGGTTTTGTGCCAGTCATGGGTTATGAAGTAGAGCCTGAAAATGGGAAAGATATCATTACTACGATCGACATAAACATCCAAGATGTTGCAGAACAAGCTTTATTAAAGGTGTTAGCCGAAAATGAATGCCAAAATGGTACATGTATTGTGATGGAAGTGAAAACAGGCAAAATAAAAGCTATTGCAAATCTCGGTAGGGTAAGTGATGGTAGTTATGCTGAAAATATGAATTATGCCATTACTCGATCTGAACCTGGATCGACATTCAAGTTGATGACAATGATTGCTGTATTGGAAGATCAATATACAACGCTTTCTCAGCATGTTAATATTGAAGGAGGTAAATGGGAAGTAGGAGGAAGAACTGTTTGGGATAGTGAACGACATAATCGAACTGATGTAACTGTTCAGCAAGCTTTTGAATTAAGTTCTAATGTGGGTATGGCTAAATTGGCCATAACCTATTATTCACGAAATCCACAAAAATACATAGATCACTTAAAGCGTTTACACATAACTACTCGAACTGGTGTTGACTTGATTGGTGAATCTTTCCCATTAATTCCTGATCCTAAGCGCAGTGATTGGAGCGCAACAACATTGCCTTGGATGAGTTTTGGCTATAATATTGCTGTTAGCCCTCTTCAAACCCTGATGGTATACAATGCAGTTGCAAACCAAGGCAAAATGATGCGTCCTTATCTTGTGAATTCAGTAACAGAGGACGGAAAATTAGTTAAGGAATTTAAGCCTGTAGTGTTAGATGATTCTATTTTTAGTGAAACAACCTTAAAGCAATTGAAAATTTGTCTAGAAGGGGTTGTTACCTCCGGAACTGCAAAAAGTTTGCTCAATCCCTTTTATACACTTGCCGGAAAGACAGGTACTGCACAGGTTGCCAATGGCAATAAGGGATATTCCGATCATACATATCAATCCTCCTTTGCCGGATATTTTCCTGCAGACAATCCCAAGTACTCATGTATCGTAGTGATAAAAAATAAGCCTCATGCAGCAAAATACTATGGAGCACAAATAGCTGGTCCGGTGTTCAAAGAGATCGCCAATAAATTATTTACAGTTGACCCAGACTTGTATGCAAGCTATCGCCATCCACAATTTAAAGATAGTTCAAAGCCGGTTTGGAATGGCGCTAAAAAAGATTTTGAAAGCATCGCTAAAAATTTTCAAACCAAGATAAAGGATACAACTAGTAAAGGTGATTTGAGTAGCATGACCTCAAAGAATAGTGCGTTTGTTGGAAATAGTTGGAGGGCTCAATTTGAAGTGATGCCTGATCTAAAAGGATTTGGATTAAAGGATGCGCTTGAAATTTTAGAAAAACAACAGCTGCAGGTGGTTGCAAGTGGAAAAGGTAAAGTTGTAGGACAATCGATTTCAGCAGGTACGTCAATTCAAAAAGGTCAAACTATTTATTTAACCCTTGGAACACCTATTAACTAACAATGCCTCTACTACAAGATATATTATATAAGGTTAGAATTAAATCCGTATTTGGTAACACCAACATACAAATCTCGGATGTGCAGATTGATTCAAGAAGGATTCAATCGAATTCATGCTTTATTGCTGTTAAAGGGGTATCTGTAGACGGCCACGAGTTTATTGAAAATGCTATATCGAATGGAGCCGTCGCTGTTGTTTGCGAAGAGTTGCCTGTTAGTAAAGTAGATGGCATCACATATATTCAGACGTATGACGCTGCACATGCCTCCGGCATCATAGCACATGCTTTCTATGGTGAACCATCTCATCGTTTGAAATTAATTGGCGTAACAGGAACCAATGGAAAAACAACCATTGCCACATTACTTCACAAGTTATTCATGGCATTAGATGTTAAGAGTGCCTTGATGTCAACTGTTGCAAATCAAATTGGCGAAGTTGTAATCCCTTCAACACATACCACTCCTGATGTGATAAGCTTGAATGCATTACTCAAAGAAATGGTTGACGCCGGTTGTAGCCATGCATTTATGGAAGTGAGTAGTCACGCAATCCATCAACAAAGGATAGCTGGTATTCATTTTACTGGTGCAATTTTTACTAACATTACTCATGATCATCTAGATTATCATAAAACATTTGACGAATATATCCGAGTAAAAAAATCATTTTTCGATAAGCTTCCAGCAGATGCTTTTGCCATTTCAAATATGGACGATAAGAATGGTCCAATTATGTTGCAAAACACGGTAGCTGATAAATTTTATTATAGTCTTCGTTCTGTTGCAGACTTTAAGGGAAGGATAATAGATAACAATCTTTCTGGATTGCAAATGTTGGTTAACGAACAAGAGGTTCATTTTAGATTAATAGGTGAGTTTAATGCATATAATTTGTTGGCAGTTTATGCTGCAGCTATTTGCTTAGGTGAAGACAGACAAGATGTTCTAACTGTGTTAAGTAATTTGAGTGGTGCAGAGGGACGATTTGATTATATACTCTCGCCTAAAGAAAATATCATCGGTATTATTGATTACGCCCATACTCCAGATGCATTGTTGAATGTTCTTTCTACTATTAAAAAGCTTCAACAAGGGGGTGCAAATATTATCACTGTTGTGGGTTGTGGTGGTGATAGAGATAAATCTAAGAGAAAGTTCATGGGTAGTGCTGCTGTAGAATTTAGCACTAAGGCAATATTCACATCTGATAATCCACGTAGTGAAGATCCTGCCATTATTCTAGAGAATATGGCGGAAGGATTGGATACTAGTATGAGAAAAAAATATTTATCCATTGTAGATCGAAGAGAAGCGATTAGAACCGCAGTGATGTTAGCAAAATCTGAGGATATTATTTTGATTGCTGGGAAAGGTCATGAGAAATATCAAGAAATCAATGGAAATAAATTTCCATTTGATGATAAGAAAGTATTAATCGAAATATTCAACGAATTAGAAAAATAAAAAGAAACTATGCTTTACCAATTGTATCACTGGTTTCAACAAATGGGTATTAAATTTCCTGGTATTGGACTATTTCAGTTCATTACATTTAGGGCGTTATTGGCCATTTTGTTGTCTCTCATTATCACAATGGTTTTTGGCAAGCGTGTTATTACATTCCTAAGTAACAAACAAGTTGGAGAAAGTGTAAGAGAACTAGGCTTGCATGGTGAAGAAAATAAAAAAGGTACTCCAACAATGGGTGGGTTTATTATTCTACTTGGAATTTTAATTCCTACACTTCTATTCGCAAATTTAGACAAGGTATATATCAAGCTACTTTTATTGAGTACTGTTTGGTTAGGTTTGATTGGATTTATTGATGATTATCTAAAGCTTCGGGCAAAGAGAATATCACAAGAGTTAGGCGTCCAATTTAAAAAGGGTGACAAAGATGGCTTAGCTGGGTGGTTTAAAGTGTTGGGTCAAGTTGGATTAGGTATAATTATTTCAGCAACACTATTACTAAACGAGAATGTAAAAGTAATGCGTGAATACAAGGGTGTATCAAAACCCGAAGACGCCATTGCCGTTAAGTATCAAGGAGGAATTAGATACTTTGTTAAGGCCAATGAACCTATTACAACTATCCCATTTATTAAAAACCATGAATTCAATTATGCGAAGTTGCTGCCTGCATCTCTTCGTTCTTATGGTTGGGTGCTCTATATGTTAGTGATTATTTTTATTGTAACTGCAGTTTCTAACGGAGCAAATATTACAGATGGTCTAGATGGTTTAGCTACAGGGGTGTCAGCCATTATTGGCGTATGCTTAGCCCTTTTTGCTTATGCAAGTGGAAATCTTTTGCTTGCCGATTACTTAAACATAATGTATATACCTAATCTCGGTGAAGTGTCCATTTTTATTGCAGCCTTAATTGGAGCGTGCATCGGATTTCTATGGTACAATACATTCCCCGCTCAAGTATTTATGGGCGATACAGGGAGCCTTGCATTGGGAGGAATTATTGCTTCAATTGCTATCATGGTTAGAAAAGAATTGATGATACCAATTTTCTGTGCAGTATTCCTGATTGAAAATCTAAGTGTAATGATACAGGTGGGATATTTTAAGTATACGAAAAGAAAATATGGGGAAGGTCGCAGAGTTTTTCTGATGAGTCCATTGCATCATCATTATCAGAAGAAGGGATATCATGAAAGTAAAATAGCTGTACGTTTTTGGATTGTGACATTGTTGTTTGTTGTAGTGGCCATTTTATCATTGAAAATTAGATAGATACTAGGAAAAATTAAATCATAATACGTTTTGAAAAAACGAATAGTAATTCTGGGTGGTGGAGAAAGCGGTGTAGGAGCCGCCTTGTTGTGCAAACAGCAGGGGTATGATGTTTTTCTGAGTGATGGGGGGATATTAAAAGATTCTTATAGGAAGGAGCTTGTTGAAAATGATATTGCTTTTGAGGATGGTTCACATACTGAAGCTAATATCTTGAATGCTGATGAAGTATTGAAAAGTCCAGGCATTTCAAATGCAAATAAGTTGGTGCAAGAAATTAGAAAAAGAAAAATTCCAATAATCAGCGAAATGGAATTAGCCTATCGTCATAAAGGAGAGAGTAAAATTATAGGAATAACTGGAAGCAATGGTAAAACAACCACGACTTCATTGATTTATCATATTTGTAAATCAGGGGGATTGAATTGTGCATTAGTGGGAAATATTGGAATCTCCATCACAAAGCAAATCGCATTAGATCCTAAGCCATTATATGTGGTAGAAATTAGCAGCTTTCAATTAGATGATATTTTTTCCTTTAGGCCTGATGTTGCCGTTCTAACCAATATTACTGAAGATCATCTCGATAGGTATGATCATAATTTTGAACATTACATAGCGGCAAAATTCAATATTGTAAAGAATCAAACGGAACAAGACTTTTTCATTTACAATGCCGACGATCCAGTTACTGTTAAATATCTTAACCAATATCCATTTCATTCTAAACCACTTCCAATTAGTATGCAAAACGAACAATCGAAAGGAGCCTTTATTAACAATGGGGTAATGAAGCTGAAGCATGGCGAAGGACTTTCAATGAGTATTTATGATTTTGCTCTTAAAGGAAAGCATAATCAGTACAATACTATGGCAGCCGCTGTAGCCACTTCACTTGTTGGCATTCGAAAAGATCGAATAAGAGATGCTGTTTCATCATTTGAAAGCTTAGCGCATAGAATGGAAAAAGTAGCAACGGTAAGAGGAATCGACTTCATAAATGACTCAAAGGCTACCAATGTAAATAGTACTTGGTTTGCATTGGAGAGTATGGAGAAGCCCGTCACCATTATTCTTGGTGGTGTAGACAAGGGAAATGATTATGAATTATTGAAAGATATGGTTCAAGAGAAAGT